>JBEGUX010000251.1:0-3471 GCA_041178685.1 Bacteroidota bacterium | reverse complement strand
GCGATTATTCGTGATCAGATTCCTATTTTTAGTATGGACGCGGCTTACATGGTGGCGCCGCAAATAGGTTATATCAAGTTGTCTCGCTTTGCAGATTCAACTGTCGACGAGTTTAAAGCCGGATTGGACAAGTTGAAGAAGCAGGGTGCAACAAGTTTGATTCTTGATTTGCAAGGTAACGGTGGTGGTTATCTCAACCGTGCAGTAGAATTGGCAGATGAGTTCCTAACTGAAGGGAAGAAAATTGTATACACGCGTGGTCGTACCACGCCTCCTGAAGATTATTATTCATCGGCAATAGGCGGTTGGGAGAAAGGAAAGTTGGCCATCCTGATCGATGAGTCGTCGGCTTCTGCAAGCGAAATTGTTTCCGGGGCTATTCAGGATTGGGATCGTGGACTAATCGTTGGTCGCCGTTCGTTTGGAAAAGGCTTGGTACAAAAACCATTTCAATTGAACGACGGGTCAATGATGCGTGTAACGGTAGCCCATTATTATATCCCATCTGACCGCTGCATTCAGAAACCTTATCAGTTGGGTGATGAAGATGAATACGATATGGATATTAATAACCGTTACAAATCGGGCGAGCTCTTCTATGCCGATAGCGTGAAGTTTACCGATACGGTGGCATACTTTACCAAAATCAACAAACGTTCTGTTAAGGGCGGCGGTGGTGTGATGCCGGATGTTTTCATTCCATTGGATACAACTAAGAATAGCATGTTTTACAGTGATCTTTTGCGTAACAATGCATTCAACGACTTTTCACTTACCTATACCGATAATAATCGCAGCAAGTTAAAAGCACAATATGCAGACGCATTTGCTTTTGCAAATAACTTTGTGATGGATGATCAGTTGTTTGATGAGTTTTTACAATCGGCGTACAAGGCAGGTGTGAAGCAAGACTCTGTTGGTTTAAAAACATCTGAAGAAGTGATTCGCCGTCAATTGAAAGCATTGATTGCCCGGAACCTGTGGGATCTTGAAGCCTATTTCGTAGTGATCAACGACATGAACCAGCCTTTACAAAAAGCAATTTCAGCAATCCGTGATAATACGTTTGAGAAAATGCGTATCGGAACTTCGAAATGAAGACATTGAAGAAATGGAGTTCGGTCGTTGGCGTTGTTTTGTTTTTTACAATTGCGCTTTCGCTTTCTTCTGTAAATGCAGCCGTTAAGATTGCTTACTGGAACCTTTTAAACTGGCCCAATGCGTCGTCATTGGTAACTGATACAACGACTCGCTGCCCGATGTTCCGTGCAGTAATGGATGTAGTGCGTCCGGATATTTTAGTCACCGGCGAAAATCAGTCGACACAAAGTGTACCCTATTTCCTGCAGCAGGTATTGAATGCCAATGGATCTAACTACAGGCAGGGAGTTTACATTCAGGGGGTGGATTCCAATAATGGAATCTTCTTTTTAGATTCTTTGTTTGCGTTCGTGAGTAACGTTCCTATTCGAACCACGCTTCGCGATATAAGTCAATTTACGCTGATTTATAAACCTACAGGAGATACGTTGCGAATTTATGCTGTGCATTTAAAAGCGGCTACCGGTTCAACCAATGAAGCTCAGCGTGCACAGGAGGTGGATTCGTTGAGAAAGGTGACTAATGCACTGCCTGCAGGTACCGACTTTATTGTTTGCGGTGATTTTAATATTTACGGTGACTATGAATCGGCCTATCAAAAACTCGTGGTAGATAACACTTGGAACGATGGTCATTTTGTTGATCCAATTTCTATTACCGGCGTTTGGAATAATCCTTCGTACAGTTTTTATCATACGCAATCTACTCGGTCCACTTCCGTGGGTGGTGGTGCAGGAGGAGGGTTGGACGATCGTTTCGATATGATACTAAATTCCTCTGCCGTGGCACAGTCTGGCGGAATGTACTACGTTCCGGGAAGTTGCCAGCCGTTTGGAAACGATGGTAACCATTTCAGTCGATCCATCAATTTTGGAACCAACACAGCTGTTTCAGCTGCTGTTGCCAATGCGCTTTATGGAGCTTCGGATCACTTGCCGATTGTTGCGGAATACGACTTTGGAACTAATCCGGGTATTGAAGAGACTTATTTGGAGAAAGCTATTACAGTATTTCCAAATCCTTCCAGCGGACGATTTACAGTTCGTTTGGAAGGGGGGAAGCATATTTCTTCCTGGCGTTTGATTGACGGAAAAGGAGCTTTGGTGGATGCTCAAATAGTAGCTGATCTTGTTTTTGAAAATGCAGAATTATTGGAAATAGCACCAGAAAAATCCTTGTTACCAGGTATTTACGGTTTGTTGCTGAATGTCGATAATATTCAGATTATCAAGCATATATATATCTATTAATAAAGTAAATTCCGTGATTTATGACTTACGGAACTTTTTACTTGGAATACTGTAAAAGCAACTGAAACGGCTTTTCGTATGTCTAAGAAAGTTCAGTCCTTGAAGCCCAAAGCAGGTGCATTGCTGATCGCGGAGCCGTTCATTCCGGAACCTACGTTCAAGCGTACAGTCGTATTACTAAGTCAGCACAACAGTAAAGGCACAATTGGATTGATTGTAAATAAGCCCACGCCGTTACGACTGAACGAAGCCATTGATGATTTCCCTCCTTTTGATGTTCCTGTTTATTGGGGCGGCCCGGTAAACCTTGATTCCATTTATTACGTTCATTCATTGGCTGATCTTCCCGGCTGTAAAAAAATTGCCAATGGTTTGTTTTGGGGCGGAGAGTTCAACGCTCTCAAACAAATGGTGGAATCGGGAACAGTTCGATCGCAGGATATACGTTTTGTGGCCGGCTTTGCCGCATGGATGCCGCATCAGCTGGAGGAAGAAATTCTTGGCGACAACTGGTGGATTACGCAAGCCGATATCGACAACACGTTACTGGAGAACCCGTCTGTGGTTTGGGGCAAAGTGCTACAAAAGATGGGACACATTTACGGCATACTCAACAATTTTCCGGAAGATCCTGGGATGAATTGATGGATGATCAGCATTCACGAAGTAAAGCTAGGTTCTTCTGATCCCAGTCGTCTTCTTTTTCCGTTTCCAATACTTTCGGTACATCCGGAAATTTATCGAGCATCATTTTAAAGCAGTCCATGCCCAGCTTGCCATGCCCAATATGATCATGACGATCCACACGACTACCAAGATCTGTTTTTGAATCGTTGAGGTGAATGGCAAGAAGATGTTTCAGGCCGACAATCGTATCAAAATCCGCCCAGGTTTTTTCAAACGTTGATTGGGTACGCAGATCATAACCCGCCGAAAATGCGTGACACGTATCAAAACAAACTCCGATGCGCTGCGAGTTGACACCTTTAAGGATGGTGCTGAGGTGTTCAAATTTATAACCTATGCTGGTGCCTTGTCCGGCAGTGTTCTCGATGAGAATCTTGGTTTTGCAATCGGAGGTGGCTTTTAGTACTTCCTGAAGTGCGTTAACGACATTCTC
>JBEGUX010000250.1:0-2890 GCA_041178685.1 Bacteroidota bacterium | reverse complement strand
TATAAAGGAGAAGAGAGGCCGGTGTTCCCTCACGATTTACCAAAGTTAAAAGCAACGGATGGAGAATTGATTCGTCGCTCGCCAATGGGTAACACATATACACTTGAGTTTGCTAAAGCTGCTATTGCTGGAGAGGAATTAGGTAAACATGCAGACCCTGATTTTCTTGCGGTGAGCTTGTCTTCTCCCGATTACATTGGTCATCAATTTGGTATTAACGCCCTGGAAACAGAGGATACTTACTTGCGACTTGATCGTGAATTGGCTAATTTTTTAGATTACCTGGATGCTACTGTTGGTCGCTCAAATTTTGTTTTATTTTTAACTGCTGATCACGGTGCATGTGCTAATCCTGAGTTTAATGCCGATCATCATATTCCGGGAGGTACGATGGATGAGCAACCGATGAGAGATTCTATCGCTGTAATGCTGGAACGACAATTTGGTGATCGGAATATTTTACTCTCAGCTGATGCAACCGGTATATTTTTAGATCATGAATTGATGATGCGTAAAAAACTTGATCCTGCAAAAGTTGAGGAAGTGTGTGCGATGACCGTGATTCGTTTTAAAGGAGTAGCAGGAGCATGGACGGCTACTGAATTATCTCGCTCGGTTGATCGGGAAGGAATTGCTAGGCTTGTTCAACGTGGATTTCATCCGCAGCGCTCTGCAGATGTCTGTATTCAATTACAACCAGGATGGATCGACTGGTTCAGAAAGACAGGAACCTCACACGGATCATCGTATGCATACGATACGCATGTTCCGGTAATTTTCTTTGGAAGCACGATTCGACATGGCGAGTCGCATCAGTCTGTTTCCATCTGCGACATAGCGCCTACAGTAGCCGCTTTACTACATATTCAGGAGCCCAGCGGCTGTCTTGGGAAGCCTATTGTTCCCATCTTGAAAGACTGATTATCAACAGTTTTGGCTCAATAATGGCCCTTTTTTGCGCTAAAAAGTCGAACTGATTTTTTAAATAATTGATTTTCAATATCCTGCATAACTATGAAGTAGGGGCTGACAACCTGATTTTTATATATTGTTGAGGCTTATTATTGTTAATATTTCGCGGTTTTTATGCTCGTTTATTTTACTTGAAATCCTGCCGATTTTTCTGTAAATTTCGGGGGAGAAAATCAATTGCCATGATTAAATTACACGATCTGTTTTCCCGTCGCTCTTTTCGTCAACTAGGTGTTCTTATCCTATTGGTTGTACTTTCACTTGGAAGTTACAATCAAGCGAAGGCGAGCCATGCAATGGGAGCCGACTTGACATTTCGTTGCCTCGGAGGTAACAACTACGAAATCAGTCTTGCTTTTTACCGGGATTGTTTTGGTATTCCTGCTCCGCCATCGGTCATTATTGACATAACATCCTCCTGCTATGCAGGCAGAACTGTAACTTTATTTCCAGCTCCCAACCAACCAACAGAAATTTCTCCTGTTTGTGCTACCCAGTTGTCTACTTGTGATGGTGGAACATTTGTTGGAGTAGAGCAGTGGATTTATCGAGGTACAGTAACGCTCAATGGACCATGTGCCGATTGGAGATTTAGTTTTACTGAATGTTGCCGAAACGCTGCCATCACCAATGTGATTGGTGCTTCGGGTGAAAATATGTACGTAAGTGCAGTGCTGAATAATTTGGCAGCACCTTGTAACAACTCGCCAATATTCTCCAATTTCCCTGTACCGTTTGCTTGCGTTGGTCAGCGTTTTGCATACAACCACGGTGTTTACGATTCTGATGGCGACTCGCTTGTTTTCCAGTTGGTAACCCCGCGTACCTCGTTGAATGACTCTATCACCTACAGTCCGGGGTTCTCTGCTACTACACCTCTTTCATCTTCCTTATTACCTCCTCCTGTACGCTTTGATCCGCGTACCGGAGAAATGGTAGTTCAGCCATCAGCACAAGAGGTAACAGTTCTTGCAGTATTGGTTAGTGAATACAGAAATGGCGTGCTTATCGGACAGGTTATCCGAGATATTCAGTTGAACATCTTGCCTTGTTCCAATTTGTTGCCTTCTCTCTCCGGATTTGATTTTTCACCGCTCTTCCGCAAATCAGCTTGTGTTGGAACACCGATCAATTACAGAATTGGTTCATTGGATCCTAATCTTACCAATAATACTACAGTAACCTGGGATAATGGTATCACCGGTGGAACTTTCACCGTGTATGGAAGCAACAATGCACAAGGTTTCCGCCGTGATTCAGCCATCTTCAGCTGGACGCCAACCTTGGCGGATGTTGGTTCGCATTACTTTACCGTCACCGTAGTAGACGATAATTGTCCTTACCAGGGAATTAAAGTTGAAACTTATGTTATCGATGTTTACAACGTTGATGTGAATGCGGGCTCCGATCAAACAGTCGCATGCGGCCAATGCACTTCCCTCAACGCAGTTGGTGCTGGAGGAACTGGAAATTATACATACACCTGGAATCCCACGCAGCCGGACAGTGTTCAAGGTGCTACTTTGAATCCTGCGTGTCAAGGAACTTACGTTGTTCGTGTTAGCGATGGACGATGCACCAATACTGATACCGTTAATGTGATACCCGGAGCAGGTGGTGTGCAGGCAGCTTTCAACTCAGTTACCAATTGCAGCGGACTTCCGGTTGTATTTACCGATCAAAGTGTTTCAGTGGGCGGAGGTATCAGCTCATGGTCATGGACCTTTGGGGATGGCGCAACTTCCAATCTTCAAAATCCAACACACCTTTACGCAGCTAATGGTACCTACAACGTCTTACTTCAGGTAACAACTCCTTCCGGTTGCGTAGATACACTTACGCAGCAAATTGTGGTCAATACAAACGTTCCTGTTGCTCAGTTCGCTGCTCCCGCACGTTGCAGCGGATCCATAACTAA
>JBEGUX010000249.1:0-2772 GCA_041178685.1 Bacteroidota bacterium | reverse complement strand
ATTCGGCACCGGTAAGTACACCACCTTCAACGATAACGCGACCGCCTTCTTTCTTGGCATGTTCAACCGCATCGAGATATTGCTGAACGGCACCTTTGTCAATCAACGGACCAACGTGATTCGCAGCATCCAGCGGATTGCCGATCTTCAATTGTCCGTAGGCATTTTTCAATACTTGCAATGTCTTTTCGTAAACACTTTCGTGTACGATTAAACGGCGCGTGGTGGTGCAACGTTGTCCGGCAGTTCCAACAGCGCCAAATACGGTGCCGACTAAAACCATATTCAAGTCAGCATGTTCGGAAACAATAATAGCATTGTTTCCACCCAACTCAAGGATCGTTTTCCCGAAGCGTTCGGCTACTGTACTTGCTACACGACGACCAATTCGTGTAGAGCCGGTGAAAGAAATCATCGGAACGCGAGCATCGTTGTTCATACGATCACCAACATGATTACCTACGAGCAAACAGCTTACGCCTTCCGGAACATTGTTATCGCGGAGTACAGTGCTGATGATATTTTGACAAGCTACTGCACACAATGGAACTTTTGAACTCGGTTTCCAAACGCACACGTCACCACACACCCAAGCTATTGCTGCGTTCCAACTCCACACGGCTACCGGGAAGTTAAATGCAGAGATGATACCAACGATTCCCAGCGGATGCCACTGTTCATACATGCGGTGCTTCGGACGTTCGCTGTGCATGGTAAGACCATACAATTGGCGTGAAAGTCCAACCGCAAAGTCGCAGATGTCGATCATCTCCTGCACTTCGCCAAGTCCTTCTTGCAAACTTTTTCCCATTTCATAAGAAACCAATTTGCCGAGTGATTCTTTGTGTTGACGCAACGCATCTCCGATTTGTCGAACGATCTCACCACGTTTTGGTGCCGGCATCATGCGCCATGTTTTGAAAGCAGCTTCCGCTGTTTGCATCACCATTTCATAATCTTCAGGAGTCGATTCGTTGACTTGTGCGATTTGCAATCCGTCGACCGGTGAAGTAGAGGAGAGCAACTTACCATTGGAAGAAATCCATTTGGTTCCGGTTGAAGTTCCCGGATTAACGTCTTTGATGCCGAGAGCAGAGAGTGCTTCAGCCATGCCGTGCGGCAATGTTTTGGAAGATATTGTAGTGGTCATAGTTGACAATTATTTCGGACTACAAAAATAGTCAAAAAAACGGGTTGTTGCTTTTCAAGTTTTTACTGTACATTGGATGAATAACATGCGTTACAACCGGAATATAATTTGCCTTTTCGCATACCTTTTATTGGCTGCGGTATTGTGGCCCTATTTGAAGGATTACGTAAACAATTCCGATTCTTATCAGTATATAAATGTCGCCCGCTTGTACGCCTCGGGCTATTTTTCAGAAGCTATCAACGGCTACTGGAGTCCACTGATTTCCTGGCTGCTGCTGCCATTTATAAAGCTGGGAATTTCAGGTGTTACGGCGTTTAAATTTCTTCAACTGACGATTGGACTTTTTGCGCTTCGGTTTTGGATACAATTAGTGGATCGCTTTGCAGGACAGCATTTTTTTCGTGAAGCACTGAAATGGGTTGCGGTGCCGTTGCTGCTATGTTATTCGTACTTGTACCTCACCGCAGATTTGTTGTTTTTAACGCTACAGTTTCAACTGATTTTGATTTTAGTAAAAGCCCCGCTATGGAGAAGTTCGTCAAGTGCCATTCGATTAGGACTATTGGGTGGAGTCCTTTATTTATCAAAAGCATTTGGTGGACCACTTTTTTTGGGCATTGTTTTTTTGGCGCTTTATTTCCATCAACGCAATGCATCGATTCGATGGAAATATGTCCTTACCAGCTTCGTAATCTTCTTTGCTGTTACCGGCACTTGGGTGGCTTGTATCAGTTGGAAATACGGACACTTTACTATCAGTGAAGCAGCAAGATTTAATGCTACTAAAGAAGTGGCGCCACTCCCGGAGCAGCTCGTTCGATTACCGATATTATTTACGAATGGAATCATTCCGCCTGCCGGCGCTCATGCGTTATCTGCTTCGGAGGAACCCATGCAATGTGTTTCGTTGATGCCGTTAAACAGTTGGACGAACGAAGAAGATCGCGATCACCGCTTCCAAGTAATAAAGCGAAACCTGCTTTCCATCTGGTATTTTGATTTTCGCCGGCAAATTGGCTGGGTCTTTTTACTACTCGTAATCGTGGTTATAATTTTGCGAAAGCAAATCAAACTATTCGAGGACCCATTACTTTTTTATCCTTTAGTAGTTATTTTACTCACCTACATTGGCTACGCAGCAATTCTCTATCATGCTCGCTACTCGTGGATTTGTACGGGCATGATGTTGTTATTGATTGTTCGTGTTTCTGAACAAATTTTTACTTCTCCCTCCCGAATGATTCAATGGATAGCACGTGGCGCAGTTGTTGCGGCTTTGTTGCTTACCCTAAAACGACCGGTAAAAGAGCTGTTGTTCGAGAAAGACAAAGCAATTTCTACATCAACATTGTTTGCAGCAATAACCTCACCTGCCGCCACGATGGAGTCAACGTACGCTACAGATCACGCTATAGCTGCTGCTGCGGAATCACTGCGTGATTTAAAAGGACCATTTGTTTCGCGCTATTCGGATACTCTCGAAAGGCCGCCTTATTATGCCTCACTTGCTGTTGCGGAAAGCGCACAGCAACCTTTTTTCGGACAATTGGATGATCAGCAGCCTGGCACACTGGACTCGTTGCGCCACTACGGTATTCGTTATTTTTTAGTGTGGAACG
>JBEGUX010000248.1:0-3527 GCA_041178685.1 Bacteroidota bacterium | reverse complement strand
CATGATTGATTGATGGTCGACATCAATGTAGCGACAGCACCAACAGCACGACCCGTGGAGTCTGTAGCACGCATCAATCCCTCTGCAAGACAGGTAGCATTGGTAAAATTACCGTTCACGCAAGCTACCGACCAAAAGAAAGGCAACTGATCAAAATTTACTAGCTGTTGTATATTGTTTAAGTTAAACCCGGTGGTTGAACAACCGCTAGTGCTTCCATGACCTGTGTACGTAATCAATCCTCGGCCCTCATTAATAGCCGCCACCATATCAGCTGCTGTAGGATCTCCGACGGAGTCTGCAATACCTTGAGAGCCGTCGTACAATTCATCGACACGATCGTAAGTGTAATTCATCAGATCCTGACGCATTAGACGAGCGTGCTCGTAATCCATTTCATTATCATCGCCTGGGCCTTCGTCCGATGCAACACAAATTGCACGTTTATACCATGTTTCTCCCGCCACAGGCGACATTTCGTAATCAATTGTTCGACGAACTTGCGTTACAAGTTGAGCTGAATCGTTGGCAGAAAATCGACCGACCATCACCTCAGCATAGGAGTCGTTTCCAAGGATGTAGCCGTACGAAGGATCGGAATCTCCGGCAGAGGTTGTTGCTGTAACAACTTGAATATCGTCGCCAACTAATAACACAAAGGTTAATCCATTCAAAAAATATTGCTGCTCAATAAAGGACTTAATCTGTGCAGGCGTATTGCCAATCGTATTGACAGTCACCATTTCAGTAGGTTGTCCCATTCTCTTTTTATGGACAATAAACGGCTGCATCAATGGAGCAAGAGCGCTATCGGAGATAATTAGCATTCGTCCCGCATCGTAAAGCGGTGTATAGTTGAACGAGTTGTAATTAACGAAATGACTTGCGTAAATGGGAGCGTAGGTAATGTCCATGATCGATGGAGCCGCGATACGCAGTCTGGAAGATGCACTAACCGGTTTCACCTTTACGGTCATTGAAAAATAAACGCGTAAGTTTTTAGTCGAAGGATTATACTGAAAAGGCTGTACCAGGAGCGTTTGCCCGGTGAAGTCGCGCAGCACATACGACGAACGCATTCCAGTGATTGCTCCGGGAAAATATTTTGACTGATCGTAGACTGTCCCGTAGGTATATGGGATATTAGCCGGATCCTGATCACGGTAAAGATTTCCTTTCGAAGGAGCTATCTCCATCCCGGTAAAATCCCGGTAAGAAGAGCTGATGACCTCGGCTTGCATTTCAGTACCCGGAGGAATAATAAGTGGAACCGTTAGCTTTGGTAAATCCGGCGAGCCGGTTTCAAGCAAGGCAGATCCACCGGGCAACGAAATCGATAACGCAGCTCCGCGCGGTGTTTGTACGGATTGTTGGTGAAATCCTTCAACACGAATAAATAAGGTTGTTGCAGCACCATCCTGACTAATGACCTGACAAGTTGCTTTGGCCGGAAAGTCGGATGAAATACCCACCCAGGTCGAGGCGGCCGCATAAGTGAAGAACGGGAAAATAGTTACAAGAAAAATCAGCAGTCGTGATTTCATGGATAGCAATATTCGTAAGTACAAGGTACAATATTATTGGGCATCAAATGTAAACTACTAGTGTAATTTTTCATTGTCTTTGTGGCGACTATGATCCCGTTGGGTCTTTTTTTCCAAATTTGAACGGACGGCCGCAGTCAAATCAATCCCGGTTTGATTAGCAATACAGGTAAGTACGAACAATACATCGGCTAATTCATCGGCTAGTTGCTTACCTTCATCGGAGGCTTTCTTGGATTGTTCTCCGTAAGTACGCGCCATAATCCGTGCCACTTCGCCCACCTCTTCCATTAAAATAGCGGTATTGGTCAACTCGTTAAAATAGCGAACTCCATGTTCCTTAATCCAGGTATCAACCGTGGCTTGCAATTCGTTTATGGTCATTTTATTAATTTTTTCTAAAAATTGGATTGAAAACTATCAGTCTTTCTCTTTTGTATCCATCCATATCGTTACCGGACCGTCGTTGATGAGTTTCACTTTCATATCGGCGCCAAACACACCTGTTTTGACAGACAGTCCTGATTCGCGCGCCAGTTGTTCAACAAACTTTTCATACAACGGAATAGCCACCTCAGGGCGAGCAGCACGAATATACGAAGGACGATTACCTTTTTTCGTTGATGCATGCAGCGTAAACTGGCTAACAACGAGCAATTCTCCATGAGCTTCCACAACCGATCGGTTCATGACACCTGACTCATCGGGGAAAATACGAAGGCGGGAAATTTTTCCGCATAACCAATAAATGTCTTCTATTGAATCCATTTCTTCTATTCCAACCAACACAAGCAAACCGACACCGATGGCCGATTTTTCTACGCCATGTATTGTTACTGAACACTCAGATACCCGCTGTAGCAATGCTCGCATACCAATTTTTACTTTTACAACTACGTGTTAATTGACAACCGAAACACTAGAATTTTCAGACTATTTGAACGCATCTTCGCCATAAAGGATACTCAAGTAACTGGCAAAACGGCTCTCAGCAATTTCGCCATTTTCAACTGCTTTTTTTACGGCACAATCCTGCTCGTGGTCGTGCAAACAATTATTGAACTTACACCCTTTACTCTTGGCAAAAATTTCCGGGAAAAAGTGCGACACTTCGTATTTATCGAAATCAATCGTACCAAACTCGCGGATGCCGGGTGTATCGATAATGAAACCACCTTGCGGCAACGGATGCATTTCAGCAAAAGTAGTTGTATGTGTTCCTTTCAGGTGTTGTGAGGAAAGTTGTGCGGTTTTAAGATCAAGTCCCGGAATAAGCGCATTGATTAGCGACGACTTACCTACACCGCTGTGGCCGGAGAACAGACTGACATTGTCTTTCAATGCAGCTCTCAATGTATCCATTCCTTCTCCGGAAACGCTGGAAACATCAAAGACGCTGTAGCCGATTGGTTCATACAACTCACGCACTTCATCCAGCCACTGCCATACCTCCTCATTGTATAAATCCGATTTATTCCAAATGATACCCGCCGGAATAGAATATGCTTCTGCTGTAGCAAGAAACCTGTCGATAAATCCGAGTGATGTTTTAGGCATCACCGGCGTTGCAACAACAAAAGCACGATCAATATTGGTAGCCAAAATTTGTACCTGTCGGGAAAGCTTAACAGATTTACGAATGATGTAGTTTTTCCGCTCGTGAATTGCACTGATATTGCCAACATCATCGCCCGGCTGCCATTCCACTTCTACCCGATCACCTACCGCCAACGGATTGGTCGCCTCGAAGTCTTTCAAACGCAGATTGCCACGAATACGACAAAGCCGCTTCGTACCGTCTGCTTCCATCACCAAATACAGACTACCGGTAGATTTTATGACTACTCCGTTCACGACTTAAAGGTACGGCGAAAAAAGATTACACAGTAAATGATTAGCTTTGCATACCGGGAAATTACCGATGGTTTTTCACCCCGTCGCCCTGTAATACAAAGCAACATCTATGTCCATTTCAGTAGAACA
>JBEGUX010000247.1:0-11182 GCA_041178685.1 Bacteroidota bacterium | reverse complement strand
GTTCGTGGTGCCACTTTATTGAATAGTATAAAGTGGTTCAATGGTGTTACCGTTAGATGCGACTCAGTCACATTACTTCAACTTCAAACATTGCCTTTTGTTCGCCAAACAGTTCCTGTGCTGCGCACAGTTAGCTCAGGAAAAAAGATAGATAAAAAATTGGATGAGAGTATTTTGGTAATTCCCGAAAACTTGATGCGCTCACAAACTTCAGACTACGGAATAGGTCAGCGTCAGGTAATTCAGTTGCACGCCGATTTCCTTCACGATCAATCACTCAATGGTCAAGGAATGCTTATTGCAGTTATGGATGCCGGTTTTAATTCTGCAGATGTAATAGCTGCTTTTGATGATCTTAGAAACAATAATGGTATTGTCTCCACCTGGGATTTTGTAGCGGGTAATCCTTCTGTATACGAAGATGACTCCCATGGTACTTCTGTTTTGTCTTGTATGGCGGCTAACGTAAGCGGACAATTAATCGGTACTGCACCGTCTGCTAACTTTATTTTGTTGCGCACAGAAGATGCCAACACGGAATACATCATCGAGGAGTATAATTGGGCTGCTGCCGCCGCATATGCGGATAGCGCCGGTGTCGATGTTATTAATTCATCGCTGGGTTATACCGAATTTGACGATGGAGCTATGAACCATACCTATGCTGACATGAACGGTAATACTTGTCCAATAAGTATTGCGGCGGATATCGCAGCGAGTAAGGGAATGCTGGTAGTAAGCAGTGCCGGTAATTGGGGTAATAGTTTTTGGCGTTATATTAGCGCTCCTGCCGATGCCGATAGTATTCTTGCCGTTGGCGCAGTAGACTCTGCCGGGTACAAAGCTTCTTTCAGTAGTTGGGGACCATCGGCTGATGGTGATATAAAACCAAATGTTGCTACAATGGGACGTCAAGCAGCATTCGCACGTGCTGATGGGACTTATGGTACTGGTAATGGAACATCATTTTCTTCTCCGATATTGGCCGGCGCAGCAGCTTGTCTTTGGCAGGCGCACCCTAATAAAACCAACATGGAGGTGAAGCGGGCCATCGAACAGAGCGCTTCCTATTATAATAATCCGGGTGATTCACTTGGTTATGGAATCCCTAATTTCATGAGCGCATATCTATTGCTCGGAGGTACAACACTTCAGCTGTCTGCCAGGGATTCGTTGCTCAGTATTTCGCCCAATCCTTTTTCCGATCGCTTACTAGTATCTTTTTATTCAGCCACCGCGCAGCGTGTGACGGTTCGAATGTTTGATATCTCCGGACGGTTGATTACGGAACAAATGGAATCGGCAGCTGCCGGACAAATCAGCCCATTCGAATTGAAATTGCCATCCATACTTCAGAGCGGCATTTATCAATTGGAAATAAGGGGAACAAACAGCCGGTACTTACGAAAAGTAGTTGCGCTCGAAAATAATAATGGCCGATGAAATTCACCGGCCAATTCTAGTTTTCATTATTTTATTATTCAAAAAAACCAAAGCAAGGAGGTAAATTACTTCATTGCTTAATGGATTCCTTTTTCTGCTAAATAACGCTCGGCATCTAGCGCAGCCATACAGCCTGTTCCGGCTGCTGTCACGGCCTGACGGTAAACTTTATCCGCCACATCTCCGGCGGCAAACACGCCTTGAACATTGGTCTTTGAAGTACCTGGAGTGGTGATCAAATAACCGGTTTCGTCCATATTCAACCAGCCTTTGAAAATATCGGAGTTGGGCTTGTGTCCTATAGCGACAAAGAAACCGGTAACATCGATCTTACTCTCTTGTCCCGTTTTGTGATCAATTAACAACACACCATCAACACCTTTATCGCCAAGAATCTCTTTGGTTTCATGGCTCCAAAGCACTTCAATATTCGGTGTGTTCAACACGCGGTGTTGCATTGCTTTACTGGCGCGCATCTCATCGCGGCGTACGATCATATAAACCTTCTGGCAAAGTTTAGCTAAATAAGTTGCCTCTTCAGCGGCGGTATCACCGGCACCAACAATGGCTACTGTCTGACCGCGAAAGAAGAATCCGTCACACACGGCGCAAGCGGAAACGCCATATCCATTTAGTCGCTGTTCGGAAGGAAGTCCCAGCCATTTGGCGGAAGCTCCGGTAGAAATGATCACCGAATCAGCCGTAATGGTCTTGTTTTCGTCAATAATCACTTTATGAACAGGTCCGGTGAAATCAACGGATGATGCGTATCCAAAACGAATGTCAGTGCCAAATCGTTCTGCTTGCGCTTTGAAATCTTCCATCATCTGAGGACCGTGAGTTCCTTTCGGATAGCCCGGATAATTTTCAACCTCAGTGGTGATCGTTAACTGTCCACCGGGCTGAAGTCCCTGATAAAGAACTGGTTTAAGATCGGCACGCGCAGCATAAATCGCTGCAGTGTAACCGGCAGGTCCGGAACCGATAATTAGACATTTGACGTGTTCGTGTTGCTCGCTCATGACGGATGAATTTCAGAACGCAAAAGTAAAACTTTATACGCTATAAAAGTCGACCGTTCATAACTCACTTATTGCGCGTAAATGGTATCAAAAGTGGTCGAATACGCGCCCCAAATTCCAAGTCCGCCGTTGATATTACTGGTAATAGGAGTAATTGATCCAAATGGATTTCCATTATTGGAAACTTGTGTCTCTTCTGAACGCCAGAATTCGAAGTGTGCCCGATCGATGGAGGTAAATTTGACGACAATCGTATCTCCGCGTTTAAAGAAAAAGCTCTCTTCGTTTAAGTCGTCTTCCTTGTCGGAGTTCCTGAGTCTTCCTCGTGCTGCATTGAAGTCGAAACTTCTACCGTTGATGAACTTGTCTTCAAAAACAGAACCTAGCGGAGCGATGAAGATACTGTCTTTCTGCTGACCTGCTAACTCTCCATAGGTATAACGATTGATCCTCCGGGCAAACCAGCGGTAGTAGTTTCCAAGCGTATCCGGATCTGAGAGATGTGCCCAAGCAAATCCCAGTGAGTCTCGCTGACCGTCCACTTTCCACCAGACACTGTCTAATTCAACCGGATTAGGTAGTAATGTTTTCGCTGTCAGTATTTCGCCGTCAGCCCGTACGATTAAATAGTAAGTTCTTCCCGGTGTTCCCGTTAGTTGCTGACTCACATAGACGCCAAACCCAGGAATTTGCTGAAGAGTATCGGTGATGAATCCGTCACTCACTGTCACAGTAGCTCCTTGAATAGTGTTTTGTACGATAGAATTAAGATTTACTGTCCCGAAAAAATCCAGCGAGCGGGAGAGAATGACATAGGGTGGTTGACCGGTTTCTATATAACCTTCTACAACAATTTTGTCGTCAACATTCGGTAATTCAACTGTCACTGTTTTTTCACATCCCGAAAAAACAGTAACAGCTACAAGGAACGCAAGTGCGATTTGAAAATGATGTGTAGCGAATGATCTGGCGAACTTCATGGAATCAGAATTTAAAATTCCAGGTTACACTGGGAAGTAATGGAAATAAAGAAATCTGTTTGGCAGCAATTGTCACCGTATTGCCTTGGTAAGCCGTATCAAAATATATGATGTACGGGTTGTAACGATTGTAAACATTAAATACACTGAAATTCCAGGACGAATCAAACTTCTTTCCCGGTTTTGATTTTAAAGTGGCTGAAATATCTAACCTATGATATGCAGGCAAACGATAGTTGTTTCGTTGTCCGCCATAATCTTCCAGAATATCGCCGTTGGATAGCAGGTACAATCGTTGTGGAAAAGTATTCAGATTGCCCGTTGCGTAAACCCACGTTCCGCCGATAGTCCAGCGACTGCTGATTTCATACGATAAAACAATAGATATATCGTGTCGACGATCGAATTTCGCATAGAACATTTTTCCATTATTCAAATCCTCAAAAGTCCGCTCTGTCCAGGCTAACGTATAACCAATCCAACCGGAAAATTTCCCTTTGGATTTTTTTATAAAAAATTCTGCACCATAACTTCGTCCGGAACCGAAAACAAAGTTATTATCGACATTATCGTTGACGGTATTCTCCGGCAGAAATCCTTCCTTGTATTCAATCTGGTTCTCCATGGTTTTGTAATACACTTCCACGGATGTTTCGTAGGTGTTGGATTTAAAATTCCTGAAGTAACCCAATGCATATTGAATACCAAATTGTGGGCGAACAAGATCCGTACTTGGTACCCAAAGGTCAGTAGGCAAGGAGATGGAAGATAGAGAAGCAAGATGGATGTACTGGTAGTTCTGAGTATAGGATGCTTTAATACTGGATCGGGAGTTGATACCGTAACGAACTGCAAATCGCGGCTCAAGATTGCTGTAGCTTTTTACTTTTTCGCCTTTTTCGTAACTGGCAGTATCGTTCACCAATCCGCTGATTGGATCACGAAGATATCGGTCAAACGGTCCTACTTGAGCAAAATAAGTAGCGCGCAAACCACCACTTAATTTCCATTTATCGGTCAGATCGAATTCGTCGTTGATGTAGATGGATGCATCGTGTGCATAATTCCGGATGACTTGCCCAAGATCAAAAACAACATCACCCGAACGTGCAGAAACATTGCTTGGGACAAAGACGTGATAAATATATTGCCCTCCGAATTTTACATTATGACGTATACCCGGCAACCACGTAAAATCCGATTTTAAATTATAATCGGTAATCCCGGAAAACAGTTTAAAGTTAAATGCTTCCTGTCCGCCCTCAAATTCAAAATCGTAGTTGGTGTAAATCAGCGATGTGTTCATGAATAACTTGTCGCTGAATAAATGATTCCATCGTGCAGTAGCTGTGGCATTTCCCCACGGAACACGGATGGAGAAATCGGAGTTTTGACTTTTAAACGAAAAAACATCGCGACCGAAATAACCGCTGATGAAGAGTCGGTCCTTGTCACTGAAGGTATAATTCAGTTTTGCGTTAAGATCGTAGAAATAATAACTGTTGCCGGAAAGGTCAGAGCCTTTTTTGGTGAACGGCGGTTTGAAGAACAAATCCACAAACGTTCGGCGGGCAGAAATGATGAAGGAGCTGGTGTCTTTTTTTATTGGTCCTTGTATGGTTAATCGACTGGCTACAATTCCCAAACCTCCTTCCGCTTGAAACTCGCGGTTATTACCTTCTTTCATTTGAATATCGAGCACGGAGGCCAACCGTCCGCCATAATTCGCCGGCATGCCGCCTTTAGTGAGGGAAACACTTTGAACTGCATCGGCATTGAATACAGAAAAAAAGCCAAAAAGGTGGCCGGCATTATAAACGTTGGCTTCGTCTAGCAAAATCAGATTTTGATCCGGTCCTCCACCACGTACGTAAAAACCGGTATTGCCTTCGCCTGCAGCAGAAACCCCGGGCAATAACTGAATTGCTTTTACCAGATCTACTTCACCCATAAACGCGGGAATCGATTTTATTTTATCAATATCGATATTCTCTTTTCCCATCTGAACATCCTGAATGTTTTTGTCGGCACGTTCGGCTGAGATGACCACTTCCTGTGTTTGAATAGCCTGCATGCTAAGGGAAATGTTCATTCGTACATCCTTATCCAATACTATGAGTTTGGTTTGCGGCTCGAAACCTATGAACGAATAAACGAGGGTGTAATTTCCTTCAGGAAGTGTGATAGAGTAGAAGCCGTAAGTGTTAGTGGTCGTTCCTTTTCCTTTTTCAGGAATAAAAATGCCTGCACCAGGTAATGATTCACCCGTGGCTAGTTCCTTTATATAGCCCGAAATAGTATACGTCGACTGTCCTGAAACGCTTAATGCAATAAGCGAAAAAACAAGTAGAGAAATTGAATAAAAATAGCGGCGTAATCGCATGAGTGTTGCAAAGGTAAACAACAAAAACCAACAAGATGTTTTATGAAATTTGTACCGAAAAAATAAAAGCCACCCGCGTAAGTCGAGTGGCTTGTATTTTTCTTCGTGAGTTCGTAAGCCGGGTTCTGTTCCGGCATTGCTGCCGGTGCTGTCATTTATCTGGGACGAAATTCACATTCCGCCTCCATCAACCTACCCATCAGGTTGTTCCCGAAGGAACTGGAACGAGCAGCTCCAAACCTGACCTATTTGGTCTTTCAACACCTGAGGTTTACCCGATGTATTTGTCGCCAAACACATCCGTGGGCTCTTACCCCACGTTTTCACCCTTATCCTGCAAGCAGGACGGTATAGTTTTCTGTGGCACTATCTGTTGCCCGAACCCAAAGGCTCGAACACCTTCCCGTTAGGAAGCAGGTCGCTCTGTGTTGCCCGGACTTTCCTCTCTTCCGCAAGCGGAAAAGCGACAGGCTCTGATCACGAAGAAAAGATCGATTTCTTTGTGCAAAGCTACTCAATTAACTCCTCATTATCAAGTTGATGCAGCGTGATAGCATAGGCTGAAAAATCACAGATTTACCGCCAAACAATCTCTTATCATTCGTTATCTTTACCACCTATGCAGCTAGTTACGGAAAGTTCGCCCTGGTGGATTATCGGTTGTTTATTGTTGGGCGCAACGTATGCTTTTTTATTGTACCAAAAATCGGATACGTTTCCGAAGAGACTTCGACTCGCGCTTGCTGTTTTTCGTGCACTATCTGTCAGTTTGCTCGCATTTCTATTACTATCTCCGCTAATCCGTACGCTGAGCCGTGAAAAAGAAAAGCCGATCGTTGTCATTGCTGCTGATAATTCAGAAAGTATTGCTCAGTCCGATTCTCTTGTTGCTCGTCAAAAGTTGCCGGAGATTTTCAAGCAGATGAAGTCGAAACTTGATGAGAAGTTTGAGGTTCACTTGCTCAATTTCTCCGATCGTGTGGAAGAAGGTAAGCCGCTCGATTATAGTGGCCAGCAAACAGATTATTCTACACTAGTAGACGAGCTCAATACACGCTATGTCAATCGTAATGTTGGTGCTGTAATAGTTGCCTCCGATGGATTGTTCAACAAGGGTGGAAATCCGGTCTACCGTCCACTCGATTTTGCCACTACACTTTATACAATTCCATTAGGTGATACTGTTGTACGGAAAGACCTCGTATTGTCATCGGTAAATTTTAATAAGATAGTTTATCTTGGAAATGCATTTCCACTAGAAGTTGTGGTGGATGCCCGTCAATGCAATGGAAGCAATTTTACGCTTTTAGTTAAACAGGATTCATCTCTTTTATTCTCGCGTTCAATTACAGCTTCCGGTAATCGCTACCGTGTCAAAGTTCCCGTTGTGCTGGATGCCAAGAAAAAAGGATTAATGCGTCTTAAGCTTTCTTTATCGGAGCTGTCAGGCGAAGTCTCTTATGAAAATAATATCCGTGAAATCTTCGTGGAAGTCCGCGAGAGCAAAGAGAAGGTGTTGATCATTGCGAATGCTCCTCATCCGGATCTTGGTACATTAAAAACACTTTTGGAGAGTTCACAGAATTATCAGGTGGCCATCAAGTTGATGGACGATGATGAAATTAAAATCGGAGAAAACAACCTGGTAGTTTTTCATAATCTGCCTTCCGATCGTTATAATCTTGAAAATATATTCAAGACGATTCGAAATTCAGGATTGCCTGCGCTTTTCATCTTAGGCAGCGAGACCAATCTTTCTTCGCTTGCTAAACTCTCCGCCGGTTTGGCTGTTGTTACGAGCACGGTTGGAAAATCAAATGCCGTTCTTCCATCGTTGAATTCCGGTTTTTCACTCTTCACATTGGATGAAAATGTGAAAGAAAAAATGCCGCAACTGCCACCTCTTTTTGCTCCTTTCGGCGAATACAAAATGAGCGGTGTTCCAACGGTATTATGTTACCAGCAAATCGGCGCTGTCCGCTCCGCTGAACCTCTAATCTTTTTTACACAACAAGATCAATTACGTACTGGATTCATCTGTGGAGAGGGTATATGGCGCTGGCCGATGTCCGAGTATTCGCGCTCAGGTGAAGCAACTGTTAGCCGTGAATTAGTGATTAAAATGGTTCAGTATCTTTCTGTAAAAGATGGACGGAGCAAGTTTCGCATCCTTATTAAGAACAGCTTTAACGAGAATGAGCCTGTTCTGGTTGATGCAGAAGTCTTTAATGATAATTATGAATTAATCAATACGCCTGAAGTTTCTTTTGATGTTACCGATGCTTCCGGCAAACAATTTCCGTTCCTCTTTTCGCGTGGCGATCGTTCCTATTCGCTTAATGCAGGTTTTCTTTCCCCCGGCGATTACCGTTACACGGCTACTGCTCAGGTGGGTGATAGAAAGTCAGCAACGTCCGGAGTTTTTAGTGTTGCTGAAATTCGTGCTGAGCAAACTGAAACGGTAGCTGATCATGGATTACTCTCTGCGTGGGCGGCAGCTTTTGGCGGAAAGTCTTACTCTCCTGATCAGGCAGATAATCTGGTTGATGAGTTGCTGAAAAATGATAAGCTAAAAACAATCAGTTATTCTCAGGTGAAATTGCAAGATCTGATCAATTTGAAATTGGTTTTTGCTCTTTTACTACTGTTGCTTTCAGTGGAATGGCTCTTGCGTAAACGTGCGGGTTCTTATTGATTGATTAATCCATTTAAATGTCAATACACAACATCCTAACTAATCCTTCAAAATGGTATGGTGTTTTTTTTATGACTATGTGTGCAATTAAAAATAGCTTTTCGAGAATTTCTTCGAATTTAGTTTTTATCCTTCTTTTCATTGCCAGTGGTTGTAAGGAGGAGCTGACCATTACGAATTTTAAACCGGTGACTAATCTTACTTTGGGTGCAGATCGATCGTTTGAGGTAGATATGGACAGTGTCATCATTCGAGGCATTGAAGTTCCTTCGGTTACACAAACACCGGAACGTCAGATTGATTTTTCTTTCTCAATTAATTTGGATGGCCATCAAAAACTCTATTACAAAATATTTTACCAAAATGAGTCCTATAAATTCCCGGAAGTAAATGAAAATGGAATGGATTCGCTTTGCGAAGAGAATTTTTATGGTGCTTGGGGAGAAGAGGATTATGGTTTTAAACTTGTTCCTGCCGGAATTAAAGAAGTGAAAGATGCTTATCGAATCGTTGGAAACCCGCGCAACGAGCGAAAGTTTTTTGGCCGGCCAATGGATGAATATCAGGTCGATGATGCAGCTGTTGCCCGAACCATTTCTACTATTCGTTCGGTTCCCGATTGGATTAAAAGCGTACAAGAAAAAGCCGTTGCTAATAAACGTCCGTTGGAGCAGCAACTGGAATTAGATGCGTTGTACACACTTTCGTTTGAGCGCGACCGTGGGAAGTCAAACCACCGATGGAAGAGAAATCCACGGATGGGAAATTATAGTGCTATGCTTGTAGTTTGTTCCGAAGCTGATTTTCAATTGATCCCGGAATATATTCGTGACATCACACTGACGGCTAACGGCCATTATGTGAATCCTTATTACTGGTTCTTGTATGGTGATGGAAAGAAATTGAAAGAGACACGTATTATGCTTGATTCTTCGGCTATTCGTTTGAAAAGTCATATTGATGTTACAAAGGGGATTTTTATCAATAAAGCTGATCAGCAGAATAAGCAAGTTTTTTCTTATCTTAATAATGATTGCAATAATTCAGCAGAGTTATTCCGTAATGCGCATGTAGAACAGTTTTTTCATTACGAAAATCGTGATTATCTGCTCAATACAATTCCGGTTATCGCCGATGTATTGGGTAATGAATATTCCATTGATAATTACCTTGAAGCGGAAAAGAAATACTTGGAAGATGATCTTGTAAAAGATTATATCCGCAGCTCTGATTGTCCTTGCAAAACTGTTTACGTTGATAAGAAGGAGGGAAGCATTGGTATTTTTAATCCTGCCAGTAAGAGCTTGAAGGATGCACGTAAAGAAAATGTAGGTATTAAAACAAGAATAGGTTATACCTACGGTAAGTTTACAGCCAAAATAAAATTTCCTTCCCAGCTGAATTCAACTAACGTTTGGACAGGTTTGACCAATGCGTTCTGGATGCTGTTTCAGGACAAGCAAGACTGGAACCATCGTCGTTTATCCAAGTCGGGATATTCTTTGAAAGGAACTTTTTCACCTGATGCTCCTAGAACTCCAACTACGTACTATTCTGAAATCGATTTTGAGATGGTAAAGACTTCTCAATACTGGCCGGCAGAAGTTTATCCCGGCGGTAAAGGTCCGAAAGAGAATGCACAGATGAATAGCGACGTAATGGTGACAACGACAAATTGGGATCTTTCGTCTTCTGATCCAATACGTTTTGGAAAGGGTTTTTGCCCTACCAAATATGGCAATGAGGAATTTCAACCCTTC
Organism: Bacteroidota bacterium; assembly: GCA_041178685.1. GTDB lineage: Bacteria > Bacteroidota > Bacteroidia > AKYH767-A > 2013-40CM-41-45 > Pollutiaquabacter. Next base: position 899 of record JBEGUX010000247.1, on the reverse strand, counting down.
CGTTGGGAACGTTATTATCAGGCAGCTACCATACGAAAGCCGGTTAAAAATGCTGATCTCTATACCCCTGATTTCTATTATTATCAAATCGAATGGCGTCCCAATGAAATTATCTGGCGTATTGGTCCATCCAAAGATCAGATGCGTGTCATTGGTTATATGAACGATGAAATCACCATGATTCCCAATAATCAAATGGTAATGATTGTTACCCAGGAATATCATCGCACCGATTGGTGGCCACCGATGCCGTTCCGTCAGGAATATATTCCGTTTTTAAAAAATGACCTGGAAGGAAAGGTCTTTGATTTCGAGATCGAATAAGCAATGGTATTTAGCAGCATAATATTCCTTCTTTTCTTTTTTCCGGTAGTCTTTACCCTCTACCGAATCGTCCCTGTCGTACTTAAAAATTGGGTGCTGCTTTTAGCTTCAATAGTTTTCTATGCTTGGGGCGCTCCTAAATTTATTTTTGTCTTACTGCCGCTCACCGCAATCGATTTCATGATCGTCAAAAAGATGTATGGAATGGAAAATGGTCGCCGTAAAAAAGCATGGTTGACCTTTTCTATTTTTATTAATCTCGGACTGCTGGCTTATTTTAAGTACGCCAATTTTTTCATTGAAAATGTAAACGCAGTACTACTGGAGTTGGGTGCGAGTCAGGTGCAATGGGTTCATGTTGTTCTTCCTATTGGAATTTCGTTCTTCTGTTTTGAAACGCTAACATATTCCATCGACGCATACCGAGGCGTTATTCGTCCTTTGAAAAATCTGTGGGATTATTACCTCTATATTTTTCTATTTCCAAAGCTTATCGCCGGTCCTATTGTTCGATTCAACTTAATCGAAGATCAGATGAGCGCTGGTAATCGTAAAGCCAACAGTAACGATGTGAT
>JBEGUX010000246.1:0-3247 GCA_041178685.1 Bacteroidota bacterium | reverse complement strand
GATCTTCACCTTCGATGATGATGTTGGTCCGGGCATGCCGCTGTGGCTACCGAACGGCGGAGTGCTTATTGAGCAACTGGAAGGGTTAGCGAAGCGCACCGAGCAGAAAGCCGGCTATCATCGCGTTCGTACGCCACACATTGCCAAGGAATCGATGTACCTTACCAGCGGACACTTGCCTTATTATCAGGATAGCATGTTCCCACCAATGGTGATGGATGGTGAGAAATATTATCTGAAGGCGATGAATTGTCCGCATCACCACAAGATCTTCAAGGAGCTCAACCCTTCTTACAAAGATCTGCCAATTCGCTTGGCGGAGTACGGAACTTGTTACCGGTACGAGCAATCAGGGGAATTATTTGGCTTGATGCGTGTGCGTTCGTTGCAAATGAACGATGCTCACATCTACTGCACCAAGGAGCAATTCGCTGATGAGTTCCGTGCGGTGAATGATATGTACTTGAAGTATTTCAAGATTTTTGGAATTCAGAAATACGTCATGCGCTTTTCCACCCACGAGCCGAAAAAGCTGGGCGTTAAATATGTTGACAATCCTGAACTTTGGAAACAGACCGAGGATATGGTTCGTCAGGTGTTAATCGATTCCAAGATTCCGTATATCGAAGTTCCGGATGAGGGAGCATTTTACGGACCGAAAATTGACGTACAGGTTTGGAGTGCCATCGGAAGGGAATTTACGCTGGCAACCAACCAGGTTGACTTCGCGGTTCCTGCCCGATTTGGTCTTACCTACCGAAATTCTCAAAACCAGTTCGAAACCCCAATTTGTATTCATCGGGCGCCACTAGGAACCCATGAACGCTTTATTGGCTTTTTGATTGAGCATTTTGCCGGAAATTTCCCTATCTGGTTGGCTCCCAGACAAGTATCCATTCTACCGATTTCCGATAAATACCTTGATTACGCCAAAAAACTTTTAGAATTGCTTAGAAATTCCGATATTCGCGGCCACGTTGACGACCGGGACGAAAAAATCGGCAGAAAAATCAGGGACGCTGAAATTCAGAAGGTTCCATATATGCTGATTGTAGGTGAAAAAGAAGCTGCTGAAAATTTAGTTTCTATTCGCAAACACGGAGCCGGCGATCAAGGAAGTAAAAGTGTCAATGAATTCATTCAACTCATTAATAATGAAATTGATGAGTTGCTTGAATTAAAATAGATTATTAACAATACGTAACAAGGAGGCCACATCGCAACTTCGCAAAACAGACCACCAATGGGTGGGCCAAGGCCCTTCTTTCGCGGACGCGGTCCGGTAAAGAAAGAGGCAGAACACAAGATTAATGATCTCATTCGTGCTACCCAGGTTCGCCTGGTGGGTGATAATGTAACACCCAACATTTACACACGCGAAGAAGCACTTAGTATTGCCAAGGAACAAGGTCTTGATTTGGTTGAAGTTGTACCGAATGCAGAGCCTCCGGTTTGCCGTATTGTAGAGTACCAGAAGTTTCTATACGATAAAAAGAAAAAAGAAAAAGAATTAAAGTCAAAGCAGGTTAAGCAGCTCGTTAAAGAAATCCGTTTTGGTCCGAACACCGACGATCACGATTTCAATTTCAAGTTGAAGCATGCGATGAACTTTCTAGAAGAAGGACATAAAGTAAAAGCATACGTTCATTTCCGCGGTCGCGCCATTGCTTACCGTGAGCGAGGAGAACTCATCCTGCTGAAATTTGCTCAAGCATTGGAAGAGTACGGTAAAGTTGAATTGATGCCTAAGCTGGAAGGGAACAGAATGTTTCTTCACCTTGCCCCACTTCCAAAAAAGAAAAAATAAAGAGTACAATTCCATTACTAATTAATAACTACCAACAATGCCGAAACAAAAAACCCACTCCAGCGCAAAGAAGCGCTTCAAGGTGACCGGCACGGGAAAGGTCAAGCGTAAGCACGCTTACAAAAGCCACATCCTGACGAAGAAAGAGACCAAGCGTAAGCGTAATTTGACGCATGCAGGTCTTGTATCTTCTGCAGATATGGGCCGCGTAAAAGACATGCTTGTCATTGGCTAAACCGTCAACCACCACCTAAAGTAACTATTCATTAACCAGACAAAGAGCTAAAAGATTCCCTACCGGGAACGCTCCCGTCAAAAACCGAAACAAAATGCCACGTTCAGTAAATCACGTCGCTTCCAAGGCCCGCCGTAAAAAGGTCTTACAACTCGCCAAAGGGTACTTCGGAGCGAGAGGTAACGTTTGGACCGTTGCCAAAAACACCGTTGAAAAAGGTCTTCAGTATGCTTACCGCGATCGTCGCGCCAAGAAGCGTGACTTCCGCGCTTTGTGGATTCAGCGTATCAATGCCGGTGCTCGCGAGCACGGCATGAGCTACTCTGAACTCATGGGGAAAATCCACGCAAAAGGACTTGAGTTAAATCGCAAGTCGCTGGCAGATTTAGCCATGAATCATCCTGCAGCTTTCAAAGCTGTAATTGATCAGGTGAAGTAAGCTGACCAATCATAAATAAAAAAGCTCCGGAAACGGAGCTTTTTTTTACGCACTACAATTTCGTGTTTTCGCAGTTTACTTCACTCCCATCTCTTTCAGTCGATCCTGCGCTAGTTTATAAGCAGGATAAATGGATAGGCATTTCATGAAATCTTTTTTTGCCGCTTCATTATTGCCGGTCTTTGAATACGCCATACCTCGGTTATAGTACGCTTCTACGTAGTCAGGATTGACACGCAAGGCATCTGTAAAGTATCCAATCGACTTATCCGCTTCACTTCTATAAATCAACGAAATATAACCCAGATTAAAATACGCATCGGCATATTGCTTGTCGATTTTAAGAATCGTCTGGTAATCTTGTTCTGCCTGATCGAGCCGACCGGCTTGCTGCAAAAATAATCCACGGTTGTACAATGCTTCCGTGCTGGTAGGACGAACGCGTAAAGCATTATCGTAGTATTGAACAGCTAATGGATTGCCACGCTCCGCAAATATTCTACCCAGCTCTAAATAAGCTTCGTAATGTTCCGGATCGATCTCTACGACCGTCTGAAAACTGGAAATAGCACGAGCTGTATCTTTCATCTCCTTGTAAACAAACCCTTTGATAAAATAAGGCTTCGCCTGACGTTCGTCCAACTTCAACGCATCGTTGGCATATTTCAATGCATCCGGATAAGCTTTCAGGTAAAGATTGAGTTCCGCGAATTTAAGATTAGCTTCCTTGTTGGATGGATTTAATGCGATGCATTTACGAAATGCA
>JBEGUX010000245.1:0-3908 GCA_041178685.1 Bacteroidota bacterium | reverse complement strand
TCGATAGTTTTTTGCAAGGAGTTCCAACCCGCTGCACCAAACTGCTCGAAAAAAGCCAAATTAGGTTTATAAGCCACGCAATTATCGCGAGTAGCATCTACTATTTCACAACAAAATTCGGCAACCGGATCAGTGGCATCAAGTAAGTGTGGCGGTATCTTGGAAAGGTCAGGATCAAGACCAACACATAAAAAGGATGATTTCTCCCGAATACGGTGAATAAGTTCCTTGCGAGTCATGGCGATAAAGATACAACTAGTCGTTGGTTTTGTGTTTATTTGTCCTTAAGAGTTTATAGCACAACTATGTCTACCAAAAAACTATCCTTACTCGACTCCACCACCATCATTGCCGGTTCAATGATCGGCTCCGGCATCTTTATCGTTTCCGCCGGTATTGCTCGTGATGTTTCGCTTTCACCTGGATTTTTAATGATGGCATGGATACTTACTGCTATCATCACGATTCTTGGAGCGCTCAGCTACGGGGAATTATCAGCAGCAATGCCCAAAGCAGGTGGACAGTACGTTTATTTGAAGGAAGCTTTCGGCCCGCTGTACGGATTTCTATATGGTTGGGCACTATTCACCGTTATTCAAACCGGAACCATCGCCGCAGTAGCTGTTGCGTTCGCGAAATTCACAGGCGTGTTTTTCCCGGGCATTTCGGGCAGCAACGTATTATTTAACCTTTTCGGACTTCAAATCAACACACAACAAGTTTTGGCGGTGATTATAGTCGTTTCACTTACTACTTATAATTTTCGGGAGGTGAAGTCGAGTGCGCTTCTACAGAATATTTTTACCATCTCAAAAATCCTTGCCTTGCTTCTGCTAATTGTGCTGGGATTTTGGTTTGGATTTAATGGCATGGGCGACTGGTCGCATTTCTCTCCGGCTTTTCCCGATCATATCGACTGGAGTACCATTGGCATCTTTGGCGCAGCGATGACCGGTGCATTGTTTTCTGCTGATGCCTGGAATAACATTACCTATACGGCCGGTGAAGTAGACCGGCCTCAACGCAACCTGCCACTTTCTCTTTTTATGGGAACCGCCAGCGTACTGTTGCTTTATTTACTGGCCAACGTAGTTTACCTATATGTTTTGCCTATCGAATCTATATCAACCGCTGAGAACGATCGCGTAGCAACGCTTCTGATGCAAACGATCTTAGGTGAAAAAGGGAAATTTTTCATGGCAGCTATGATCATGATTTCCACCTTTGGCTGTCTGAACGGAATTATTTTCACTGCCGGAAGGGTTTATTACGCCATGTCGCAAGACGGCTACTTTTTTAAATCGGCAGGAAAACTAAATAAGAACAACGTGCCTGCCAACGCACTTATCTTCCAATGTATTTGGGCATCCTTGCTTTGCTTCTCCGGCACTTATGGTAGTCTACTCGACTATATCATGTTTGTCGTAATGATTTTCTATGTTTTAACTATCGTTGGGCTATTCGTTCTGCGTTTCAAACGCCCGGACATGGAGCGACCATACAAAGCATTCGGCTATCCTGTACTTCCGGCCATCTATATTATCCTGGCCGCTTGGGTCGCGTGCGTGATGTTCATCTACAACAGAGATTATTGTATTTACGGCTTAACCATTGTATTGATCGGTGTTCCGGTTTATTTCCTTTTTAAAAGGAAGCAGGTTGTTTAGTAGTTTAAGGTTCAAAGTTTAAGGTTTACTATTAAGGACGGAGCCATTTTACAAATTATAGAAGACAAGGATTTTATTAGTACTTGGAAAAGTAGCCATTTTCAAAAGCTATCCATAGTCATCAGATCCATATTTCAGTATAAATCGAGAGTTAACCTTGGACCTTGGGCTCTTTTACGGACTTAAAATAATTCAACATAAAAAAGGCCGCTTCGATTGAAGCGGCCTTTTTTTATTTAGCGAAATACTATCGCTTGATCTTTGTCTGAGGTTTGGCGCCCAATCCTACCGGACTACCAACACGTGCCATTGCACAACGGAATCCGATATCATCGGTACGTTGCTCTTGATCCAAGAAGCGACGTGTACCCGGAGAACACCAGTATGCACGATCGCGCCAAGATCCACCCTTATACACACGCGCTTTATCGTTGATCATACTTGTTACGCTATAATCGTAACGAATATAATCTGGCTCATCAGCATCAAGGAAGTTCTTGTTGTCAGCGATGGTGTAGTTACGGCGATCTACGTTTTCTTCTGCGGTAACATCACGCATTGGAACGCGTCCTAAGCTATCTTTTTCTATGATTGTTCCTTCCTCGTCACGTACCTGTGTTTGGAAAACGTTACCACGATAAGGATTGAAATCAGCCTTGTCTTCGTGAGACAACGGACGGTATACATCCATTACCCATTCATTGACATTACCGGCCATGCAATACAAGCCATAATCATTAGGCCAGAAAGAATGTACAGGAGCCGGACGGTCTGCGTTATCATTCAAGAAGCCGGCGGTACCCATATTGTCACCTCGTCCGCGCTTGTAGTTGGCAAGCATTTGTCCTTTGTACTTTTCATCGCCATTACGCATCACGTGACCGTTCCAAGGATATTGACGACGATCAGTTACACGCTCATATACAGTATTACCAATCTGAGAAAGTGCAGCATATTCCCATTCAGCTTCGGTTGGGAGGCGATAACGAGGAAGAAGGATCCCATCTTCCATACGAACTTTACGTGTACCGTTTGTTCCTGAACTAGGATTAAGATCCATAAGGTCACTCTTCACCATTCCTTCGTATTGACCGGCGAGGTAAGCATCAGTATTAAAGTTATCCTCGTTGATCTGATTCGGGTTGACACGAAGGATACCTTCACGAATCATAATTTGCTCATTAACACGGTCGGTACGCCATGCACAGAAATCAGTAGCCTGTAACCAGTTAACACCAACAACAGGATATTGCTGGTAGGAAGGATGACGAAGGTAAAGCTCAATCATCGGCTCATTATAACCTTTGATGTCGCGCCATACCAGCGTATCAGGTAACGCTTTCTTATACACTTCAGGATAATCCGCACCAAAGACACGTGTCGTCCAGTAGAGATATTCAAGATAGTGAACGTTAGCCACTTCGGTCTCGTCCATATAGAATGAACTTACCGTTACGCGGCGAGGAATGTTGTTCCAATCTACCGTAACATCCTGCTCGGTGCGACCCATAGTAAAAGTACCACCTTCGATCAACACCAAACCGGGACCGGTTTCCTGCTCATCGTAAGGTGCAACTTCAAAACCACCATTTTTTGGATCGTTGTAGTTCCATCCGGTTACCGAAGACTTTTCTTGACCGCAAGATGCAAGAAGGGTGACTGCGCAGAACAGTCCGAGGCCGTGACGCCAGAGAATTTTCATTGGTTGGTTAGCTAGTTATATTTTACAGAAACGAAGGCCAAATGTATTTATTTTAAACAAATAAGCCAATTTTGGATTAGAAGGAAGGGCATTTAATCGTTCTAAAACGCTTTTTCTTAGGATGGCAAGGGAATAATAGTCCTAGAGAAAGCTCGTGGGAACCGGCAGAAGCGTTGTACAACTTGGAAACCGTTACGTCGTAACTGTAACCAAACTTGAAAATACCTTGCTGAAGTCCGACTAAGGCAATAAATGAATCTTGTCCGCGGTACCAAATTCCACCTACCAGCGGCGCTTTTGCAGCATAAAAACCAACATTAAACTGCTTAAAATCACGTTGTTGCTGATAAAGTACGTTAGGAGAAATATAGACCGAGTTATCACGGCTGCCACCCAAAGGAATAATTGCTCCCGCATGCGCCGTAATTTTCATAGGCAATTCCGATCCCGGAGCTTCTTTAATGTAGAATTCCTGAGGCTCGGTAAGGTGGTGGGCTGAAATTCCACCATAAAAACGATTACTGTAGGCCAAAAGACCG
>JBEGUX010000244.1:0-6494 GCA_041178685.1 Bacteroidota bacterium | reverse complement strand
AGATAGGTTATTCCGGCATAGGCTTCGCTGATTGGTCGTGATGAAATGTTTCCACCAAATTGAGTAGTCAAATCCCGCTCCCGTGTTACTTTTAATTTCAAGTTAAAATAACCATCATCCGGCTGATAGGTAAGCTGTGGATCTACACTGCGAATATTTTTATCGGCAATAAATCTGAAATAAGGTGAACGTAATTGGTCAAGACTTACTACTACTGAATCGGGTTTGACGATTGATCGGATATAGGAAGCCTGTTTATCACCAATGCCTTCAATATCGAGCTTGCTGATTTGGATTGGTTTAATACCCGAACGGAATTTAAATCTTCGTGCTTTTAATTGCTCAGGCGATGAACGTTCGCTAACAGCAGTTTTAATACTGTCCATCATCCCAAGCGTTTTAGTATATCCTTCTTCAATTATTGCTTTAGGGTTTCCAAAATCAAAAAGATCGAAATTCTCTGTCTCCAAATCAATTAGAATTCCCTTGTCTGTAAACATGGATAGGTTGGTGGGGACAGTCATCATTGCTTGCAACAAAGAGAGCAAGTCGGTCTCCTGCGTTGCACGGTCGTCACCTGCTGCATTAATTCCAATGATATATCCCGGCTTGAATTCCTGCATCATTACATCTGACGGAAAGTTGTCGTACAGGCCGCCATCGTAAAATATTTTACCGTCAATCGTTATAGGTCGGAAATAGAAAGGATAGGCGGAAGAGGCGCGAACTGCTCTTGCTAGGTCGCCATTGCGAAAAACGTAGCTTTTCTTTTGTGTAATATCCGATGCAACGCAGCGAAAGGGGATGAAAAGTGAGTCGAAATTATAATTGGCTCTGGCAATGATGGATGATGTTCCGCGCATTAATGCATAATCATAAGGTACACTGCTTACTAAATTAGTAGGTAAAGGGGTTCCAAATAGGGAATCAAGGGAGAATCGCAATGAGATCCAGGATGCATTCTCTTCCTGTTTTGTAAAATAGTAATTGAAGTCGGGATCAAGTTTGCCCGTTGCCCACGATTCGAATTCTTTTGTTCTTACGATCGAATCCATTTCAGTGGGTGAGTATCCCATAGCATACAAGCATCCGATTACAGCACCGGCCGATGTTCCGGCAATAAAATCAATAGGAATGTTTTGCTCCTCTAATGCGCGAATAGCGCCTATATGAGCTAGTCCACGTGCACCACCACCGCTTAATACGAGTCCTACGGATTGAGCAGCCGTAGTAGTTGTGATGGTAAAGAGTAAAAAAAATACCAGCAGTAAGTGCCTCATGGTTTCGAAAAGGTACGTTTTATCTTTATTTAACAGTTCTTTTCGGTTCTAATTTCTTCAACCAGCTTTCGGAAATAACCGGCTGATTTTTTCAGACGCGATCCATACCATGAAAAAAGTTCACCATCAACAAGAAGTATTTTTGTGTCTGGTAACTCGTTTCTAAGTTCATCCAGATGCTTCTGCTGAAAAGGATAAGGTTCGGAAGAAAGAAATACAACCTCGGGTGATAATTCCCGCAGTTCATCCACTGTTAGTTCCGGGTAGCGATCTTTATGGCCAAAGCAATTAATAAATCCGGCTCTGTACATTAGATCGTGAATGAAAGTTTGGTTGCCAGCAGCCATCCACGGCGATTTCCAAATCAGATAGGCTGATCTTATCGCAGGTTTTTCGCTCCCATAATAATAGAGCTGCTTGAAATCATCTTCAATTTCTAATGCTAACATTTCGGCCTGGTGGGCAGTGTTGGTCAAATCTCCTACTGCACGAATCATTTCCAGAGCATCTGCCAGGGTGTTTATATCACTTACCCAAACAGGAAATTCTTCCATCAGTACTTTGATCTGCGATTCCTCGTTTTCTTCTTTATTAGCGATGATTAAGTCCGGATTAAGTGAACGGATTTTATCCAGGTTTAACTTTTTTGTTCCGCCAATAATTGATTTTTCTTGCTGCCATTCAGGAGGGTGAATGCAGAATTTTGTTACTCCAATAACAGTTTCGTTTAATCCCAATGAATACAATAATTCGGTTTGGGATGGCACCAATGAGACAATACGTTCCGGCCTTCCTGTTAATATGATGGTGCGGCTAAGCTGATCCGTAAAATGAGCCGGAAACGTCATGGTTTATTATTCCATATAACCCATCTTCCGCATCCAATCGTCGTTGAAAATCTTCGCGAGGTAACGAGAGCCGTGGTCGTGGAAAATGATAACTACGACATCGCTTGGGTTAAGCTGGTCTTTCAATTGCAGTACACCTGCAACAGCTGATCCTGCTGAGTTCCCTACCCAAATTCCCTCTTTCTGAACGATCTCGCGAGTCATTACTGCGCCATCTTTATCACTTACTTTTTCAAAATGATCGATTAATTCAAAGCGGTAGTTTTTTGGTACAAAATCTTCACCGATCCCTTCGGTTACATAAGGATAAATTTCATTCTTGTCCAGCTCGCCGGTTTCGTGCATTTTCTTAAGCACAGAACCGTAGGTGTCGATGCCCCAAATTTTTACGGCCGGATTTTTCTCTTTTAAATAACGAGCTGTACCACAAATGGTACCTCCGGTACCTGATCCAACCACAAGATGAGTGATTTTACCATCCGTTTGGTCCCAGATTTCAGGACCTGTTTGTTCGTAGTGTGCCTGTGAATTGGATAAGTTGTCGTATTGGTTCGGGTAAAAAGAGTTTTCAATTTCACGGTTTAGACGTGCTGCCACAGAATAGTAGGAGCGGGGATCTTCCGGTTCTACGTTCGTCGGGCAAACAATCACCTCTGCACCGTAAGCCTTCAGAGCATCTACTTTCTCCTTTGACTGTTTATCGGTAGTGGTGAAAATACACTTATAGCCTTTTACGATGGCCGCGATTGCGAGTCCCATACCGGTATTTCCTGAAGTTCCTTCAATGATTGTACCTCCCGGCTTCAAGATCCCGGCCTTTTCTGCGTCCTCAATCATTTTTAAAGCCATCCGGTCTTTGATGGAATTGCCAGGATTAAACGTCTCCACCTTGGCATAAACGGTAGCAGGAATGCCTTCTACTACTTTATTTAAGCGTACGAGTGGTGTATTGCCAATGGCTTCCAGGATGTTGTCGCAGGTCTTTTTATTTGGATTTTTTGCCATGTCATAATATGTTTAAAATCAGTAATTTATAATCTTTTAAATAAACTGATTTACCGTCATTTAATATTCAAAGGTACAAAGAAAAATGGAATCTTAGGAGTACCGGAGTGCCTGAACCGGGCGCACCGATCCAATCATTAAGGCCGGGAAAATCATCAGCGAAACACAGGCTAAAAGGGTTCCCAGGTTCAGCAACAAAAGGTGTGGAATGGATAACGAAACGGGTACGTACGAAATATAGTACGAAGCCTGATCCAAAGGAAGAAAATGGAACTGCTGCTGCAAGAAGACCAGTCCTAAACCCACCACATTTCCAATCAGGAGCCCCCGGCCAATTATGTAAAAAGCTACCCACAAAAACACATTCCGAATCCGTGCATCTGTTGCTCCCATCGACTTAAATGTACCAATCATATTTACGCGTTCAAGCAGTATCACCAGCAGGGTTGCAATCATATTAATTCCGGAAACAATGATCATTAATACTATGATGATAATGGCATTTATATCCTGTAAGTCCAGCCAGTCGAAAAGTTGCGGATAATTTTCGGTGATAGTGCGCGCGTTGAGATCGGTGTCTATCATTTCGTAGACCTTGGCATTGGTAGTTTCTAATGCGGAGTAGTCGTGTAAGAAAATCTCAACTCCACCAATCTCATTGCCTTTCCAATCGTTCAGCTTCTGCAACTGTCCTAAATCACAGAATAAGTACAGTTGATCGAATTCGGCAAATCCGGTTTCGTAGATGCCACAAATCTTGAATTTACGCGCTCGCGGTGGCTGTTGGATAAAATACATTACAATCGAATCTCCAACAGAAAGCTCCATTTTCCTTGCCAGCTCCTGTGAAACGATGATCTCATGCGTATTGTTAATAGTGCCCGAACGAAATAGTTTACCTGCAATCAAATGCTTTTGAAAGAAAGACCAGTCATAGTCACTGCTTATTCCTTTGGCTACAATACCTTGGATAGCCGTACCTTTTTTTAATATTCCTGCTTTAGTGGCATAGCGCTGCACGTGTCGAACCTCCGGTAGCGCGCGTAGAGAAGCATATTGTTCAGCTGTTATTTTTATTGGAGTTGTTTCATAGCTGAAGTTTAAGTCAAACCGGCTCACTTGTATGTGTGCATTAAAACCTATCAGTTTTTCCCTGATTTCTTTTTTGAAGCCGGAAACAACTGAAATAGCAAGCACCATAACGGTGAAGCCCAGCGCAACACCAATGGTAGCAATTCGAATTACCGGGCGGGATAATTGTTTCTTTCCGGCGTTGGAAAAAACTATGCGCTGCGCTATAAATCGTTCTACTCTCACAAAAGAAACTTTGTAGCTTTACGTAACCGTGTTAAAGATACATTATCTGACGATAGTATGAACCGAATTCTGCTTAGCCTTTGTACGTTGCTTGCGGCTATACCGGCACTATTTTCCTGTGCTCAGCCTGTTCAACCGTTGGCGAAATCCCATTCAACAGCCATTATAACTGGAGCTGAGCAACTCGATCGTTACCTGCCGCGTCTCCACAATCGAAAGGTAGGCGTTGTGGCTAATCCAACTTCATTAGCCGGTGATTCACATCTGGTCGACATTTTGGTTAATCATAAAATAAATGTGAAGCTCGTATTTGCTCCCGAACACGGTTTCCGTGGTGAGGCAGGAAATGGAGATAAGGTAACAGATGGTAAGGATCCGAAAACAGGTATTCGAATTGTATCGCTCTATGGAAAGAAGAACAAGCCGGCACCTGAAGATTTGCTCGAATTGGATGCAGTACTATTTGACATACAGGATGTCGGAGCACGTTTTTATACCTATATCTCAACACTGCAATACGTGATGGAAGCATGTGCTGATGCAGGTATTGAAGTGATTGTCCTCGACCGACCAAATCCCAACGGCCATTATGTAGATGGTCCGGTACTGAAAAATGAATTCAGATCATTTGTCGGCATGAATCCAATTCCTATTGTGCACGGCTGTACAATTGGAGAATACGCCAGCATGCTGATCGGTGAGGGTTGGATCAATTCTGACAAGATGTGTAAGCTCACCGTCATCACGATGAAGAATTACTCGCACGCTACTCCTGTCAATATATTCTCGCGACCATCACCTAATCTGACCAACATGAACGCAATACGACTTTACCCATCGTTATGTTTGTTTGAAGGAACACATGTTAGTCTTGGTCGCGGTACTTCATTTCCATTTGAAGTCTATGGATTCCCTGGGTTTAGTGGAAAAGATTTCCGTTTTACCCCGAAAGAAATTTCTGGCGTAGCCTCTAATCCTCCGTATGAGGACACACTTTGCTTCGGTGTGGATCTCCGTAATTATTGTTCCACAGTGCCGGAATCGTTGCACTCAACACTTAATTTGAAATGGCTACTGGAAGCTTATCGCGATTTTCCGGACAAGCCCCGTTTCTTTAATAGTTTTTTCAATAAGCTGGCAGGAAATAACGCCTTGCAAGAACAAATTAAACGCGGTGATACCGAGGAGCAAATAAAAGCAACGTGGCAGAATGAAATTGCCGAATATAAAGTAATCAGAAAGAAATATCTTCTCTACGAGGATTTTGAATAACTGTTAGTGAGCCACTTTTAATTCTCCCGCAGCAACTGCCGTCTTTCCCGGATATACTTTCAAGGCTTCATCCAGACAGCGCATAGCTTGCTGCAGATCCTCTAGATTCAAGACATATGCAATACGAACTTCATCCGTACCGCATGTAGGAACAGAGTAGAAACCGGTTGCAGGAGCAAGCATTACTGTTTTACCTTCAAAGGAGAACTTTTCCAGCAACCATTGACAGAAACGATCAGCGTTGTCAATAGGAAGTCGTGCAATGCAATAAAACGCACCGCTCGGCTTTGGACAAAATACGCCTTCCATTGCGTTCAGAGAATCAACAACAAAATTCCGTCGAGCAACATATTCGGCTTTTACAGCTTCAAAATAACTATCTGGCGTATCAATAGCAGCTTCTGCAGCGGCTTGTCCGAAAGAAGGAGGACTTAATCGAGCTTGTGCAAATTTCAATGCTGCAGCCATCAGGTCCTTATTCCGGCTGACTAGTGCTCCAATACGCGCGCCACAGGCACTGTAACGTTTCGAAACGGAGTCGAGCATAATTACATTTTGCTCGATTCCTTTTAGGTGCATTACTGAAAAGTATTGTTTACCGTCGTAGCAGAACTCACGATACACTTCGTCCGAGAACAACCATAAATCATATTTCTGAACGAGGGATTTTAAGGATTCCAGCTCTGCTTCACTGTACAAATAACCGGTAGGGTTGTTTGGATTACAGATTAAAATTGCCTTGGTTTTTGGAGTGATCAGCTTCTCAAATTCT
>JBEGUX010000243.1:0-3421 GCA_041178685.1 Bacteroidota bacterium | reverse complement strand
CGACTACGGTAGATATTCCAAAGAAGAATTAGCCGAATGTACGTCCAAACTAAATAAACGATTGGGTGGATTGCGCATGCAGGAAGCATTATCGGCGTTGCAAGAAGATCGGATGAGCGATTGGTTGGATATTCTGCTTCAGTATTACGACAAAACATACGGTCATGGTAATGAGTTACGTCGCGAAGGGACAATTCATTCAATAGACTGGCCGGATGAACTTTCTTCAGAAGAAATAGCAACAGCGCTGATGGAGCGAGCATCAAGGATACAGTAATTAGAAATTATGAGTGAAGAAATTCGGTTAACACAATTTTCAAAAGGCTCCGGCTGCGGTTGTAAGATCGCTCCGGCAGTACTGGAATCCATTCTTCAAAAAACGAACGGCGGAAATTCTTTTCCGAACTTGCTGGTAGGTAACGACTCTAACGACGATGCCGCTGTTTTGGAGTTGGATAATGGAACGTGTTTGATCAGCACCGTAGATTTCTTTACGCCCATCGTCGATGATCCGTTCGATTTTGGCCGGATTGCTGCAGCCAATTCCATCAGTGATGTGTATGCGATGGGCGGAACTCCCCAGTTGGCTGTTGCCATTCTTGGTTTTCCCGTCGATAAATTACCGGCAGAAGTGGCGGGAACCATTCTGAAAGGAGCACGCGAGGTTTGTACGACAGCAGGAATTCCTTTGGCCGGAGGTCACAGCATCGACAGCCAGGAGCCCATCTTCGGATTATCGGTGAATGGAACAGTAGCAAAGCAACACCTGAAACGAAATAATACTGCTCAGCCCGGCGATGTACTTTTTCTCACCAAACCACTTGGAATTGGAATACTTTCTGCAGCAGCAAAGCGCAGTTTGATACAACATGATGAGTTGCATCTTTTGATCAACGTGATGGTTCAGCTGAACAGTGTGGGAGCAGAATTAGGTACAGTCGGTGGAGTGCATGCGATGACCGACGTGACCGGATTTGGTTTGTTGGGTCATTTGCTGGAAATGTGTGAAGGCGCTAATCTTTCGGCAGAAGTTTATATGAATAAGTTGCCCATTATTGAAGGTGCCGAAAAGTACCGAGATCAATTTGTATTTCCGGATAACACGTACCGTAACTGGAACGCCTATGAGAAAAAAGTTCAAGGAATAAACGGTCCGGAATTCATCACCCTTTGCGATCCACAAACCAGTGGTGGTTTGTTGTTGGCTGTAGCTGAAACCGCAGTTGACGATGTGATTGATATCCTGAACAAAAATGGATTACAAGAACATATACAACCCATTGGAAGGATGTTGTCCGCTCCATCCGATTTCCGGATAAAGATTTTGCCTGCGTAAAGTTAATCCTTGATCAACTTTCCTGTTGTAAAGAGCTGCTCTTCGCGGCTTATGGTATACACGTAGAATCCGCCGTTCAAATCATCCAATGAAATCATATTCACCTTATTCTCCAGGGCGATTGATTTTACCAATGCACCTGAAATGGAATAGATGCAAATCATTGATTTTTTAACCATTGATTCGCTTACAATGCTTACAATAACGCTGTTGCAGTTAGATTGAATTACACTGAAAGTAGCTTTTTCGGTTTCAGACAACGAAGTTGTGCTGTCAGGCGTATATTCCCATAGATCGCTGAAGGTTGTTCCACTGGTATGCACACCAGTGCCAACATAAGCTCTGTTATTAATCGTAAATGCTACGGTGTTTACACGTGGCGGTCCGAGAAATGAAACCATCTCCGTCCAGCTATTGGTCACCGGACTATAACTCCAGAGATCCGAGCTATAATTTCCATTTGTTCCGCCACCAATATATCCGCGACCATACAAACTGAACGCAAAAGCGTTACTGCGAATGTTGCCACCGAAATCGGCGATCTGTGTCCACGTGGCAATAGCAGGATCGTAACGCCACACGTCTTTCTTGATGTCTTGCGAGAAAGAAAATCCGGTTCCGTAATACACCGAGCCACCAATAGCAAAAGCACTTCCCCAGCGACGGCCGTACAATGTCAGGTCCGAAACGTTTCCCAGATTTCTACCGATGGCCCAGCTGGTATCGTTGGAAGGATCAAAACGCAAGGTTTGTTTCAAATAACCGGGTGATCCATCGTAGCCACAAAAGAGATACGCTAAATTGCCGACAGCAACAGCTGACGCATGACTTCTTCCCGGACAACTTACGGCAAGGTTAGTACCTATGTCTTGCACCTGATTCCAGCTGTCGGTCGATGGAATATATTGCCAGCAATCTTTTAATTCATCATTGCCATCTGAACCCGTGGCTACATAGCCGGTATCGTTGACTGAAAATCCAACAGCACCACGACGACCAACACCCGGAAAAGATGCGCACGACGACCAGCTATCCGTTATAGGATTGTATTTGTAAAAGTCGTTCAGGTAATTTCCTGCTGAATCGATACCGATACCCACAAAAGCAAAACCATTCGCGGTGAAGGAGACAGCTTCTTGTCGGGAAACACCCGGCATAGAAGCCACCTGTCGCCAGGAATTAGGCGATTGACCATTTAAGGCAGGGATAAAAAATCCGAGCGATAGGAAAGATAAAAATAGAGTGTAAATGAACTTCATATTATTATGCAAAATGAAAATCAAGCAGAAATGTAGCCGTCTTTCATGGTCAATTTACGATCCGCCATATTGGCGAGTTCCTCGTTGTGTGTTACTATGACAAATGTGATTCCTTTTTGTTTGCGGATGGTAAAAAATAATTCGTGCAGTGATCGGGCAGAGGCGGAATCAAGATTTCCGGAAGGCTCATCGGCTAAAATGAGTTTCGGATCGTTGATGAGCGCACGAGCAATAGCCACACGTTGCTGTTCACCGCCACTCAATTCAGAAGGACGGTGGGATTTACGATCGGCTAATCCAAGTTGCTCCAGTAATTCGTCAGCCTTCTTTCCGGCAATTGTTGCATTTTGTCCGCTTATCAAGGCAGGCATCATCACATTTTCGCGAGCCGTGAATTCAGGCAATAGATGATGCGATTGAAAAACAAAACCAATTTTCTGATTTCTGAATAACGCCAGCTTATCGCCTTTCAAGGAAGTAACATCTGTTTCGTCCAACGATAGTGTGCCGTTGTCTGCTTTGTCGAGTGTTCCTAGGATATGCAAAAGTGTGCTTTTCCCGGCACCGGAAGCACCGACGATAGACACGACTTCGCCGGATTGAATAGTAAGATCAACATGCTGTAATACACGCAATTGATCATAGGATTTGCTGAGCCCTTTTGCAGTGATCATATCAACTGCCAAGTTAGTGATTTTATTTCCTTACAGGACTACAACTATTCAATATTTCATAGTTTTACTGTCTAGTAATTTCTGGCTAAAAAATCCATGAAACCACCACTGAAAGCTTCGCTTCCCGAGTATTATCAATCGTATTACGACCG
>JBEGUX010000242.1:0-3772 GCA_041178685.1 Bacteroidota bacterium | reverse complement strand
CAACCGTTGCATGCATTTGATGCGGACAAAATTGAAGGCGGAAAAGTTGTTGTTCGGAGAGCCAATGATAAAGAGCAATTTGTAACGCTCGACGGTGTGAAACGATCGCTCCTTGCTACCGACCTGATGATTTGCGATGCACACCGTCCGATGTGTCTTGCAGGTGTTTTTGGTGGATTAGATTCCGGCATTTCATCTGAGACAAAGAATATTTTTATCGAAAGTGCATACTTCGATGCTTCGGTGGTACGTAAAACGGCAAAACATCACGGATTGAAAACGGATGCCTCTTTTCGTTTCGAACGTGGTGCGGATCCAGGAATCACACTATTTGCTTTACAGCGAGCCATTCAATTAATATTGGAAGTAGCCGGAGGGAAAGTCACCTCGGATTCCATTGATAATTATCCTTCAGCAATTTCGCCGGCAATGGTTGATTTCAGTTTTGATTACTTAGATCGCTTTGCCGGACAGCCTATTAATCGCGATGCCGTACAGAACATTCTGCTTTCGCTGGGAATAATGATAGAGAAAGCTACCGCTGAAGGTCTACAACTTTCAATTCCTACCGGTAAAGTAGACGTTACTCGTCCTGTCGATGTAGTGGAAGAGGTGTTGCGTATTTATGGATACAATAATATCGCAGTTCCCGCAAAGCTAAATGTATCATTGCCTGCTGTTACTGGTTTTGATGAGGAGCAATTGCAAGAGAAGGTAGCTGATTATCTCGCTGCCAATGGTTTTTATGAATTGTTCTCCAATTCGTTGACGCGTGCATCGTATAATGATGCTCCTGGTAATTCAGGTGACACCGCAGTACATCTGCTCAATCCATTGAGTCAGGATCTTGGAGTAATGCGACAAGATATGGTGCATACTGGATTAGAAGCAATTCAGTATAATCGAAATCGTCGTCAACAGGATCTTCGCTTTTTCGAATTTGGAAAGACATATCGTCGTAACGAGAAAGGTTTTGCGGAGTCACGTCATTTGAGTCTGTTTCTTTCCGGCAATATGCATGATGAATCGTGGTATGCGAAGTCGCGTGAGATGGATTTTTATTTTCTCAAGTCTTTTGTGGAGAATGTGATTGCATTATGCGGAATCGATCCAAAAAAGATGCTGAAAAATACAATCAGTCATCCGCTCTTAACTTCCGGTATCAGTTATTCTATAGGCGAACGATTGCTGGTATCCTTCGGACTTTTGAAGCGCAGTTACCTGCGTAAATTTGATATTACTTCAGTTACTTGTTATGCTGATTTCAACTGGGATGCTATCATGAAAAGTGCCAAAAAGAAACCGGTAGCGATGGTTGAAATTCCTAAGTATCCTCAAGTACGCCGTGATCTTTCTATGTTAATTGATGAAAGTGTTGAGTTTGGGCATATAGAGCAGGCTGCTTTTAAAACGGAGCGTAAATTACTTCGCGGTGTGCAGTTGTTTGATGTTTATCAAGGGGATAAGATTGAATCTGGTAAAAAATCGTACGCGGTTTCGTTCCTGCTTCA
This sequence comes from Bacteroidota bacterium, assembly GCA_041178685.1. Classification (GTDB taxonomy): domain Bacteria; phylum Bacteroidota; class Bacteroidia; order AKYH767-A; family 2013-40CM-41-45; genus Pollutiaquabacter. The sequence goes on along the minus strand of JBEGUX010000242.1, from coordinate 2,261 downwards.
GGATGACCAGCAGACCTTAACTGATCAGCAAATCGACAAAACTATGGAACGGCTTATGGCCGCTTTATCCAAAGAAGTAGGAGCGATTATACGCTCCAGTTGATTTTTACACATTGGAAAACAATCATTTAGCAATAAAATCATAATCGTTAGGTTTTGGCGGCGAGTATGTTTATTAATATTGTAGTCTAATTTAGAATTAGTCTAAATAAAAATAAGCATCTATGAAGTATCTGCTACCAGTAATGATAATGACGTTTTTTTACAGTTTTTCGTTAAATAGTAAAGCTGAGGTAGTCACAGATAGTCTGGCAATTTTCCGAATTGATACCCTTTCAGAGTTGCAGGTTACCGGCTACCGCGATCGTATTTTGAGTCCTGTTCCGGAAAAGTTGGATATGGTGTTGATTTCATCCAAGAAGACTTCCTTGATAAATCTCAATGAAGTTGACGCCAACCTCATACAAAACACTGCTCGCCAGGTATTCTCAAGAACACCGGGAGTTTTTGTTTTTGAAAGTGATGGCTCTGGTGTGCAAATGGGAATAGCGGTGCGAGGATTGAGCCCCAACCGTTCGTGGGAATTTAATGTCCGGCAAAATGGCTATGATATTGCGGCAGACCCTTTCGGCTATCCGGAAGCTTACTATAGCCCTTCGCTTGAATCAGTAGAGCAGGTTCAGCTAATTCGCGGTACCGCATCGTTACAATTTGGTCCGCAATTTGGCGGCTTGTTGAATTATAAAATGAAAAAAGGTGACTCCGAGAAACGGATTGCAATCGAGTCTATGCAAACGATGGGCAGTTATGGGTTATTCAATACCTATAACTCGATTGGCGGACAATTGTCGCGGTGGAATTATTTTGTCTCCTTTCATCATCGTCGGGCAGATGGCTGGCGCGATAATGCCAGCTATCGTTCCGGGCAGTTGTATACGCGATTAGCGTATCAACCATCAAAAAAACTGGAGGTGGCATTAGAAGTAACGGCGCTACGTAATTCACTTCAACAACCCGGAGGTTTGACCGACTCACTTTTCAAACTTGATCCATCGCTATCGCTTCGCTCCCGCAACTGGTTCAGTACACCATGGAACACGATTAATCTTTCTTTCGACTGGAAATATTCTGAGCGGTTACGTTTGACCTGGAATACCACATTGCTGTCTGCTGAACGCAACAGCGTTGGCGTTGTCAGCGCAATTACAATACCGGATACGATCAATAGCGCTACGGGTAATTTTTCATCTCGACAAGTTGATCGCGACTATTACTCTAATTTGACATCGGAGCTGCGTCTTAATTTTGACTATTCGTTGTTTAATCGTAGACATATTCTAGCTGCCGGCATTCGCTACTTTCAAGGAACCATTGATCGAAAGCAAAAAGGTTTTGGAACAACAGGTTCAACAATGGATTTTAGCTTGATGAGCTCCAATAATGATTTCCCAAAATTGTTGGAGTATGGAACGGTTAACACTGCTGTTTTCGCTGAAAACATCTTTCACTTAAATTCTAACATCACGATAACTCCAGGTTTACGGTTGGAATCGCTGCAATCAACCAGTGAAGGACGATTAGGTGTAACGAATGATGTCATTCAAGAAATTGTACCCGAAAATTTATCTCGTACATTTCTGCTCGCTGGAATTGGAGCAGAGTGGAAGTATAGTGACGCTTCAAAAGTATATTTCAATCTTGTCCAATCGTACCGTCCTGTAACTTACAGTGAATTAACACCTGCAGCTACAACAGATGTTATCGACCCTTCGTTGAAAGATGCTTCGGGTTACAATGCAGACATCGGTAATAAAGGGAAATTGGGAGATTGGTTTTCTTACGATATCAGCCTGTTTTATCTTAGATATAACAATCGTGTCGGAAGTTTTTCGGTACAGCGCGATGACCTTTCAGTCTATCAATACAAAACCAATCTCGGTAGCAGCCTCCATCGTGGCGTAGAGGCCTACATGGAGGTGCATCCGTTTCGGATCAATTGTCCGGAGGGTTTTCTATGCGGATGGAGTCTTTGGGCCAGTGCAACGTATACCAAAGCCAACTATGATGATTATTCATTTATAAATACAACCGGAAATGAAGCTGCTTTTGTTGATCTGAGTGGTAAACGTGTTGAATATGCGCCGGTAAAAATTGCGCGCTACGGAATAACATGGGCAGGTAAAAATCTTTCAGCAACCCTGCAGGGAAGTTACACTTCATCCGTATTTACAGACGCTAACAATACTGTGTTAGCTACTACC
>JBEGUX010000241.1:0-3234 GCA_041178685.1 Bacteroidota bacterium | reverse complement strand
TGAAACTATCGCCATTAAGGTCAAGCAGAAAGATTTCTCTATCGTTTCTGTTCGTCCAAATCCCAATGAGGGACAAATCATGGTAGATTTCTATAGCGACCGTCCTGGAGCAGGCTATATTAAAATCACCGACCTCACCGGTAGATTAGTGAAGAGTCAATTGGTAGATCTTCAGAGCGAGCTGAACACATTTTCTGTATCGCTGATAGAATTATCGAAAGGAATTTATTCCATCTCCGTAGTCACTGATGATAATCAGCGGATTTCATCACCAAAGATGATTGTTCGAAATTAAAGTGATTTTAGCGATAAAATAGAAACGGATCGCCTTATAGCGATCCGTTTTGCTTTTACTTGAGTTTGTCCTTTAGGAATTTTTCGGTGTGGGACTCTTTGCACACTGAAAGTCCTTCCGGAGTTCCTTCAAACACCACATTTCCTCCTTTATCACCGCCTTCCGGTCCCATATCAATTACCCAGTCGGCGCATTTGATGACTTCACTGTTGTGCTCTATGATAACAAGTGTATTTCCTTGTTCCAGCAGCATGTCAAATGCCTTCAGTAATTTTCGAATATCGTGAAAGTGAAGTCCCGTAGTTGGTTCGTCGAAAATAAATAACGTGTGTTCGGATGCGTTTCCTTTCGTAAGGAAAGATGCCAATTTAATGCGTTGCGCTTCGCCGCCACTCAAGGTGTTGGATGATTGTCCGAGCTTCACATAACCCAATCCAACATCCTGTAATGGCTTCAGCTTGTTGACAATCTTAGGCTCATTGCCGGATGATTTACCGGCACCCGCGAAAAATTCAATGGCATCATCAACTGTTAGATCAAGGATGTAAGCAATGTTTTTACCGCGATAGGTCACATCCAGAATATCTTGCTTGAAGCGTTTGCCGCTGCAATTTTCACAGACCAGATGAATGTCTGCCATGAATTGCATTTCGATCGTGACTAAGCCTTCGCCTTCACAAACTTCGCAGCGACCGCCTTCCACGTTAAAAGAAAAGTGAGATGGTTTGTATTTACGACCTCTTGACATCGGAAGATCAGCGAAGAGTGCGCGAATTTCATCGTAGGCTTTTACATACGTGACCGGATTAGAGCGCGATGATTTTCCGATGGGATTTTGATCCACAAATTCCACGGATGTGATCTTGGCGTAATTTCCGGTTAGCTTGTCAAACGTTCCCGACTGATCACCAAAACCGCCGTGCAATTTTTTAAGTGCAGGATAAAGTACTTTTTTTACCAAGGAAGTTTTACCGCTTCCTGAAACACCGGAAACAACTGTCATGATGCCCAGCGGGAATTTCACGTTGACACCTTTAAGATTATTCTCCCGCGCTCCTTCCAATCCGATATAGCTTGTCCATTTTCGTCGGCGATGGGGAAGAGGTATTGTTTCTTTCCCGGATAGGTATTTGCCGGTATATCCTTTTGCGGATGTAAAAATGTTTTTATAGGATCCTTGATAGACAACTTCTCCGCCAAGTCGACCGGCGTCCGGACCGATATCGATGATCTCATCGGAAGCTCGCATGATCTCTTCGTCGTGTTCCACCACAATGACGGTGTTGCCAATATCGCGCAAGGATTGCAATACGCCGATTAGTCGTTGTGTATCGCGTGGATGCAATCCAATACTTGGTTCATCCAAGATATACATTGATCCGACCAAACTACTTCCCAGTGAAGTAGCCAGGTTAATACGCTGTGACTCCCCGCCGGAAAGCGTATTGGATAAACGGTTTAGTGTTAAGTAACCCAAACCAACGTCTTCTAAAAATTGCAAACGGTTACGAATTTCTAAAATAATTCGCTTGGCTACTTGCTGATCCGTTGTACTAAGTTCAATTTCACGGAAGAAGTGTAAACTGTCGCTGACCGACATCAATACGATATCGGTAATAGATTTTCCTGTTACTTTAACATAATTGGCATCCAGACGTAAACGAGTTCCTCTGCAATCCGGACACGTTGTGCGTCCACGATATCGCGATAGCATTACACGATACTGGATTTTGTACGTATTTCCTTCTACCCATTGAAAGAACTTATTGAGCCCTTTAAAAAACTTGTTTCCGGTCCAGAGCAACTCCTGTTCATCAGCTGTGAGATCATAGATTGGACGATGAATTGGAAAATCAAACTTGTAAGCGTTCTTAATCAATTGCTCGTTCCATTCTTTCATCTTTTCGCCGCGCCAGCAAACGATGGCGCTATCGTAAACGGATAAGCTCTTATCAGGAATGACAAGGTCGTGGTCGATACCAATTACAGATCCAAAGCCTTCGCAGTTTTTGCAAGCACCGAATGGATTATTAAAAGAAAAGAGTTGCGTACTGGGTTCTTCGAAAGTGATGCCGTCAAGTTCAAAACGATTGTTGAAGAACGTTTCGTTCGATGGTTTTCCATCTTCCAGCACTTCTACCATACAATCGCCGTGGCCTTCGAAAAAAGCCGTCTGTACCGAATCTGCAATACGTGATCGGTTGGCCTCGTCATCTGCTTCAATAGCGAATCGGTCAATCAGAATACGAATGAGATCCTGGCGTTTGGGCTGGGCAATTTCTATTTCCGGTGAAGCTGACTTTTTCTTGGTGGTGGTTGTCTTCTTAACCGGCGCATTTACAATTCCAAGTGCTTCAGCAATCTGATCGATAAATTTGATTTTATCGTCTTCAAGTAGTGCTTCAATTTTGAAAACTTCATCAGCAATACGGACACGCGTAAATCCTTTTTGTAACAACACATTTAATTCATCGCGTAATGCTCTGCCGGGATGCAAGAGCAGGGGAGCGAAGAGTTGTACGCGTGTGGCAGTGTTAAAACGGAAAAGATAATCCAACACGTCCTCGACTTGATGTCGCTTGACTTCATTGCCGGAAACGGGTGAATAGGTTTTTCCTGTGCGGGCAAAAAGAAGTTTGAGGTAATCGTAGATTTCTGTTGACGTACCAACGGTTGATCGTGGGTTACGTGTATTTACTTTTTGTTCGATCGCAACAGCAGGCGATATGCCTTTGATGTAATCAACTTCAGGTTTATCCATGCGCCCCATGAATTGCCTGGCGTAGGAGGAAAGGCTCTCCACATAACGACGTTGTCCTTCGGCATATAAGGTGTCGAAGGCAAGTGAAGACTTTCCAGAACCCGATAAGCCGGTAATTACTACCAGCTTATTGCGTGGAAGGGAAACGTCAATATTCTTAAGATTGTGCACGCGGGCT
>JBEGUX010000240.1:0-2725 GCA_041178685.1 Bacteroidota bacterium | reverse complement strand
TTTATCAATACGTTCAATGCGTACGGCGAAGCAGGATCGTATCGCTGGCGCGGACCATCCATGGCAGCTAAATATGGTGCTGTTGGTTCAATTGTTCGCTCAATGACACTTTCACAAGATGATTATCCGCATACCGGCGCAATGGGGTATTCGGATACATTACCGAAAGTTCCTTGCTGTGCAATTAGCACTAACGGAGCAGATTTATTAAGCAATATTATTCGCGCCAACAAAGACACACGTTTCTTTTTTCAGATGAGTTGCCAAAATCTTGATAGTGTTTTATCCTACAATGTAATTGGTGAATTACGTGGAACGGAGAAACCACAGGAAATCATTGTAGCCGGAGGTCACCTGGATTCGTGGGATACCGGTGATGGTGCACACGATGATGGTGCCGGTATCGTTCAGTCCATAGAGATTATTCGTACGTTTAAATCACTCGGATGGAAACCTAAGCGTACTATACGGATTGTTGCATTTATGAACGAGGAGAATGGCACCAAAGGAGGAAGAAAATACGCGGAGGTTGCATCGGCTACCAAAGAGCAGCACATTGCCGCTATTGAAAGTGATGCCGGTGGATTTGTTCCCTTCGGTTTGGGATTACAAATGCCGGAAGACAAAAAAGAAATTGTCCGTCAATGGGCGCCGTTATTCCGTCCTTATAATATTTGGAATTTTGATGAGGAGCATGGTGGAGCAGATATAGGACATTTACAGAATGCAACCGGCACGCCACTTATTGGATTGGTGGTGGAATCGCAGCGCTATTTTGACGTGCATCATGCTGCAACGGATACGTTTGATCGTATTAACAAACGTGAATTGTTACTTGGCGCCGGTACAATGACTTCCATTGTTTATTTGTTAAGTCAACACGGTCTCTGATCGTAGTTACTTCCAATGTCGGCGAATGAACATATTACTACACTTTTGGCTGTCCTACCTGATCAGCCTGGTGTGTATCAGTTTTACGACAAGGAAGACAAACTTCTTTATATCGGCAAAGCGAAGTCGCTAAAGAAACGGGTAAGCTCTTATTTTCAGAAAGACCGTCACGAGAGCGGAAAAACTAACGTGATGGTGAAAAAGATCGCTGACATTCGCACTATTGTTGTGGATACAGAGATGGATGCTTTGTTGCTGGAAAACAGTCTCATTAAAAAACATCAGCCGCGTTACAATGTCAGTCTAAAGGACGATAAAACATATCCCTGGATTTGTATCAAGAAAGAACGATTTCCGCGTGTCTTTTCCACCCGAAAAATTATTCGTGATGGATCAGAGTATTTCGGACCGTTCACGTCCGGAAAGATGGTGAATACGTTACTTGAACTGGTTTCCAAACTTTACAAGCTACGTAATTGCACTTTTTCGTTGACAGAAGAAAATATCTCCAAAAAGAAATTTCGCGTTTGCCTGGAATATCAGATAGGAAACTGTCTGGGACCTTGTGAAGGATTACAATCGGAGGAACAGTACGAAGCTTCTATTCGTGATATTCGCCATATTCTGAAAGGCAATACTCAGATGGTGATAGCCCACTTGAAGAAGTTGATGCAGGACTACGCAGAAAACTATGAATACGAGCAAGCGCAATCAATAAAAGATAAGCTCGACGATCTTGAAAAGTATCAGCGCAAATCGGTTGTTGTAAACCCTTCAATTCATAATGTAGATGTTTTTTCCATTCAAACTGAAAACGATTCTGCGTATGTGAATTTTTTACGTATCATGAACGGAGCGGTCATTCAAGGACATACGCTTGAAATGAAAAGAAAACTGGAAGAGACAAAAGAGGAATTGCTGGAAATGGCGATAGCAGATTTACGCACACGTTTCTACAGTGAAGCCACTGAAATCATACTTCCTTTTGATATTACACTTGAAATATCGGGCGTAACTTTAACGGTTCCTAAAATTGGGGATAAGCGGCATTTGCTTTTATTGTCGGAGGCTAATGTGCGAAATTATATTCGGGAAAAGCAGTTGCAATTAGAAAAGCAGCATCCTGAAAATAAAGTAATCAGGCTGATGGAAACAATGAAGAAAGATTTGCGCCTGACAGCGTTACCTCGTCATATTGAATGTTTCGATAATTCAAATTTTCAAGGCGCTTATCCTGTTGCGGCGATGAGTGTTTTTCGTGATGGCAAACCATCAAAAAAAGATTATCGACATTTTAATATCAAGACGGTTGAAGGGCCTGACGACTTTGCATCGATGGAAGAAGTAATCCATCGCCGCTATAAGCGCATGTTGGATGAAGCGCTGGAATTACCACAGCTAATAATTATTGATGGGGGGAAAGGACAGCTAAGTTCTGCTGTAAATAGTCTGGAGCAGCTTGGTCTGCGAGGGAAAATTGCGATTATTGGCATTGCAAAAAAACTCGAAGAAATTTACTATCCCGACGATCCGTATCCATTATATATTGATAAGAAGAGCGAAACATTACGCATCATTCAGCAGTTGCGTGATGAAGTGCATCGTTTTGGTATTACACATCACCGTAAGCGCAGGGAAAAGGGAACGATTAAAACCGCGCTTAGTGATATCACAGGAATCGGCGATGCAACTGCCGCGGAATTGCTGCGGAAATTTAAATCAGTTAAGCAGGTTAAGGAAGCGTCCCTTGAAGAACTTTCGGCAGTGATAGGAAACTCAAAAGCAGAAAAAGTGTGGAAACACTTTCATGCTGAAGCTACCGATTGAAATAGTT
>JBEGUX010000239.1:0-8304 GCA_041178685.1 Bacteroidota bacterium | reverse complement strand
CCATCTTCCATCAGCAGTAATAAACCCGCCGTGCGGATAGTCGATCGAGAAACGTGTCAATTCGGTCATTGTTGCTAAATCAAGAACAACCGTAACCCCGGCATTTGTTCCATTAACAAATCCTTTGGTTCCATCAGGCGTTATCATTATCGTATTCCAGTCGGCTAGGCCAATATTCGCTGAACCTACCAGCTCATCGGTGAGCGTGCTGAACTTTTGTACAATATTACCCGAGTAAAATACAGCATACCAGTACTGGCCATCGGGAGAAATACGCACCATGTGTGGAGCTTCAATCAATCCGGGATCAGCACCAACACCGATATAACGCATGATGTTATTGCTTTCTGCATCGATGACCGCTACCTGATCGCATCCTTGCATGCAGGTATAGATTTTCTTTTGATTGGCGTTAATTGGATAACGTACATTCCCATTTTTATTAGGTGCTCCGGCCTGAATCCAGTTGTATAGAACCTGGTATTCTGAATTAGTCAATGCCGGTTGACCAATTGGCATGGTAGGTAATAAAGCAGGACCACGTGTTGTGTCTGTATTGACGAAATAGAGGAGAAAGCTATAGTCGGTAGAGTAGGGAATAACACTACTTCCGCTTCTTCCGCCATCAAATAGACGATTCCAGCTACTGAGATCAATCCCGCCCGCATTGCCGTAACTTATATCGTTATGACAGCCTGCTGTAGCGCATTTATTGTTGATTATAGCAGCTACATTTTCCGGGTAGCCGCTCGTGTCCGGCTCTTCGACATGATTGTCGACACAGCTGGAGAATAAAAAGCAAGTCCCGATTAAAATACTGCGCAGCTTCATGATTGTATGCTTAGCTATTCACTAACGATTAACGTCAAATCAATAGTATTGTTTTCAATAGCACTGGTTGCTATGGCAACTGGAGAATAACCAATTACAGTATCTCCCCAAATCATATCATAGCCCTTAGAAAACACAAAGTAATTTCCGGGATGCAATCCTTCAAAGGTCGCTTTTCCGTCGTTGTCGCTGGATAAGCGTACGTCATATACTGACGTGTCTTCGCCCGGATAAACCGTTGTATTCTTTTTCAAATAGATATTTGTATAAGGCACACCCCAAGTATGATGCATAACCTGTACATTCAACGAAATTGTACCGGCTATTAAATCGCCGTTGTCCGAATCCGATTTTTGACAAGATGTAATAAGGAAAATAAAGGCGAGTAGTGCCGAAAAGATGAAACAAAAGTTTGTGAATTTTCTAGATGACATTTCACTTAAAGGTAGTAATTTATGTAAAAAGAAAAAAGCTCCCGACGGAGCTTTCTTTAGTCTTGCATTATTCAACAACCGGAATTTTCACGACTACCTCTCCGGAAGATTCTTCAGTTTCATAAGGAATTCCTCCTTTCACTTCCATGTTAATGGAAGTATCCCAGCCCGATGCGTATAAATAGTACTTCCCACATTTTAAGCCTTCAATATGAACATGATCTTCCGGGAAAACTCCGATTACGCGCATGTCGTAGCCTTGAGGTGCATTTCCCCAATCGGATGCATTGTATTTTACCCAAACGGTATCTGGTTGTAATGAATCATTAGGAATGTTGATGCCGTGATGCTCCAGCTTTGCTACAATGGTGAGCGATCCGCCACTTCCTCCGATACAATCATTATCGTCTTTGCAAGAAATGCACGAAATAGCCACAGCAATTGATGTTACAGCTAAGAATTGGAGAGGTCTGTTGATTTTCATGTTCTTTATTTTTGAATTAATTATTTCAGCGTCTAATTATGACTTTAATGGTGGTCCTATAGTTAAACGAATGAAATCTGCTATTTGTTGCTTAACGTTTGTTAAATGACCTATTTTAGGTTTAAATATTTTTATTGTTTAAATGCTTTTTAGCTCCCGGATGAAAATGGTATTTCGAGACCAAATGAAAAATTTCTTCCCATACCATTGACGCCAATTTCCTTGTATCTGGATAGGTGGTTGAAATACGTCGTATTCAGCATATTGTTAAGGTTTACAAATACCCTGATCGATAATTTTCCCGTTTTAACGACACTTCCTGCGCCAGCATTCAACAAAACATAGGCATTATTTTCCGTTTCGAAAGAGTCGATTCTTTTTTGCGCTAAATTATTTTCGATGCCAATTTTGAAATATGTATTGGTGAAGCGACTGTTCTCTTTATTTACTTTGTCGTAACGCAGTTCATGTGTTGTACGGAAAGGAGGAATAAATGGTAACCATTCTCCACTGGAGATATTTTTCCCTACAACAACTGATGCTGTATTTTCAAATTGAAGCTCCTCTATCAAGTGAAAATCAAATGATATTTCACCCCCGTAGAGTTGTCCATTACCCTGCACATAACGGTATATCGGATAAGTGCCACCATCGAAATCAATGGTTTCACCGTTTTCATTTCTATAATAAATGAAATTATTTATCCTATTATAGAAAACATTGGTTCCGAAGGAGAAGGACTCTTTGTCAATCTCAAGTCCGATGTCAAATTGCAAGCTGGTTTCCGGCGCAAGATCAAGATCTCCGATTTCATATCGGAAGGTGCCATGATGAACACCGTTGGCTGATAATTCTGAAATAGAGGGCGCGCGGTACCCCAGTCCGATATTTGATTTAATTGTTACAGCTTCATCAAATGAATGGGTAAAGCCAACTGAACCAGTAGGTGCACCGAATGATCGTTCTGCTGCTTTAAAAAGTTGCACACTATCTTGTTCTAATCCGTTTATGTTAATCCTCCTTAAGTCGTAACGAACTCCGAAATTGAAGGTGGTTTTTTCAAGGTTCAGTTTTGCAGTCGCAAATGCACCGGCGTCCATCAGGTTATAGTTCGGAATCAAATATTCATCCCCGCTGTTGTTGTTCTCCTGGAACATCCCTGAAACACCCACTGCGGTTTCCCAATTTCCCAGGACTGCGGGATAATACTTCAAGTCATAAGTGGTTGTTCTCAATTGCATGTCAATGCCCGAGTGGCTATCGCCATGTTCATCTCCTTCCACCTCTTTGCGTTCATTTTGTTGCCAACCTGCAGTGAACCTCAGTTGGCCATTACCCAGCAGGAAGTTGTTGGTTGTGCTGACTTTCAAATGCTCTATTTGTTGAGTAGGTGGTGAAAGTTTACGGCTGTTCAATTCGGACTCAGGAATCGGATTTCCTTCCTCATTAACCAGCTGGCCAGTAACCGGATCACGTTCTCCTTCTGTCAAACCCAGGTTAGAACTCCATCGGCTAACCTGCAAGTGACTGTAGCCCCATCGCTTATTGAATCCGATCAGTGCCTGTTGTGCGTTTTCATTAAACCCCGAATTATACACAGTTTCTACGGGTGTCTTAAATGCTGCGGCATTCTTGTAGCTGCCGCGAACTCGCCAGATAAAACCGGAAGAGTTGCCCTCCAGCATCAGAGAATTTCCGGTCAGCCTGCTGTTAGTGTTGTATTGCGTATTGAATTCTCCGCGAATTACTCCCTCCGGCGCAGGAATTGGTTCTAGAATATTGATTACTCCGCCGAGCGCATCTGAGCCAAATTGAAGGGAAGATGGCCCTTTCAATACTTCAATATTATCGGCTGCAAACTGATCGATCTCTGGCCCATGTTCATCGCCCCATTGTTGTCCTTCCTGCCTGATTCCTTGATTGATTACCACAACGCGGTTGTAGCTCAGGCCTCGAATTACCGGCTTGGCGATACCATTACCGGTTGTTATTGCAGCAATGCCGGGAATGGTTGTCAGTGCCTGGATAAGATTATCAGGTGCAAGACTGGTTATCGCTAAACGGTCAATTGGTGTTACGGGTAAACTCATTCGCTTGTTGTCAGAAGTGAATGCAGATCCTGTAATAACGACTTCACTCTTTTCGATTACTCGTGAGGAGAGTTCAAAATCCAATGTGGTATTTTCGCTGATAGTTATACTTTGTGCGACGCCTGAATAACCGATTAATTTCGGTTGCACAAGAAAACGGCCGGCAGGTAGTTTTTCAATTTCATAAAAACCATTTATGTTAGTTATTGCTCCGGTTTTAAGATCCGGAATTACAATGGAAACTCCTGGCAGCGGCTGTTGTGTTGTTTTGTCTCTTACGGTACCGGACAATTTTTGTCCATGTACAAGATTGCTTACGAGCATAAATACGCCCGCAAATAGCAGTATGCGACTCATTTAATAATCGATTTGATTTAAAGTAATATTGAATAGAATTATACGGCTTTAATTCCTCAAAGCCTGAAAAATTAAATCAAATCAGCGGGCGGTCCGCGTGTAGTAATTGTATTAAATTGTTTCCTAAACAGCTGCTCTTCACAATCTGCAATAGAAGAGGTTGTAATAGTCGCTATTAAAATGAATAGCTGATCATTATTTTGAAAAAGCGAGGGTAAATCAAGTTGTAATAATTCGCAGTGGCGGTGTGCCTGGTCAATACTGTCTTCTGCCGGATGAGCAAGGTGTACTTCACAATGAACTTCCTGGTGGTCGACTAATTCGTGTAATAATCCGCCGGGAATCAGGTAGAAAGCAAAAGCAAACGGCAGTAGCCGTGTTAAAAATCTCTGGATGGGATGCTTTCTGTTTCTCATCTTTTACAAAGGTAAGCAAATTCAGAAAAAGAAATAACGCTAGCTTTGTGGATAATTGATGGGATTTAATTTTCGATACTACTGTATTTACAAGCCTTTCGGCATGATGTCGCAGTTCTCAAAAGAAGGTGAGCGGCAAACGTTGGCAGATTTACTTTTTCAATTTCCTAAAGATGTTTATTCATTGGGAAGATTGGATGCAGACAGCGAAGGCATGTTGTTGCTCACCAACAATCGTTCATTGAATGCTGCCTTATTAAATCCTTCAAAAGGACATTGGCGCGAATATTATGTTCAGGTGGATGGCGATATTTCGGACGCCGCAATTCTCGAATTAACTAAGGGTGTTGAAATTTCCGTTGATGGAAAGAAATATAAAACAAAACGCTGCAAGGCCCGAAAAATCTCCTTTCCTTCGAACCTGCCTGAAAGAGTTCCGCCGGTTCGATTCCGAAAGGAGATTCCCACTTCTTGGATTTCTGTAGCATTGACAGAAGGGAAAAACCGTCAAGTGCGAAAAATGACGGCGGCCGTTGGGTTTCCTACCTTACGTTTGATCCGAGTTGGTATCGGTGAATTGCACCTGCCCGAATGGCGCCCGGGTGCAGTTTTTGAATTACCGGAAGAGACTTTTCTTACAGCATTAGATTGATTTTTGGATTAATTTCGATTGATTTTTGCCCTCTATCGCGAATTCACCTTCATTTCAGCCTGAATTGGTATATTTGTAAATAAGCTAAACGAGATTAAAATGCGTGTTTTTGGGTTACTGATTTTATCAATAGTCTGTACTAATTTATTGTCAACCGCTTCTACACCTGATACGCAGGTGAAACGTTGTGCATCCGCCGAATATTGGGAGCAAAAAATGGTAAACAATCCTGAGCTAGCTCGGCAGTTTAAGGCAGAGAATGATTATTTGGAACAATTGGCCTTTAGCCATGCTGTGAACCGTCAGTCAAATTCAGTGTTCACCATTCCAGTGGTAGTTCACGTAGTTTGGCGTACCTCTGCACAAAACATTAGCGATGCGCAAATTCAATCTCAGATTGATGTGCTGAACGAGGATTTTGCACTGCTCAATGCCGATACCACGAATATACCTGCTGCCTTTCGTCCTGTAGCAGCAGCTACCAATTTTCGTTTTTGTCTGGCGCAAGTAGACACCAATGGTAATCCAACTACCGGAATAGAGCGTCGTCAAACGACTGTTACTTCTTTTTCTACTAATGATAATGTAAAAAGATATGCTAATGGTGGTCTCAATCCTTGGGATCAAACACGCTATCTCAACATTTGGGTTTGTAATATGGGAGGTGGAATTCTTGGCTATGGCGAATTTCCTACTGCATCTCCATCCGCCACCTACGGACTTGTTGTAACCTACAATGCATTCGGTCGTGGTGCTGGATACTCTCTCTTGTCAAGTTATAACAAAGGTCGCACCGCTACGCACGAAATTTCTCACTGTTTCCGGTTGTCTCACATTTGGGGTGATGACAATGGCTCTTGTTCCGGATCTGACTTTTGTTCGGATACGCCTAATCAAGCAGGTGAAAATTATGGTTGTCCGACGTATCCATTGCTGGATGCTTGCCAGACGTCAGGTAACGGCGTACAGTTTATGAACTATATGGATTATGGCGATGATATTTGTCTAATAATGTTCACCAACCAGCAATCGCTCCGTATGGGAAATGCGATGAGTACATTTTATCCCGCTCTATTAGCCTCTACTGCTTGTGAGTCTCCTACCGGTTTTAGTGAGCTGGATAAAAACTTCAGTTTTAGCGTATACCCAAATCCTTCCGATGGGATTTTTAATCTTGATATGTTTTTGACGCCTTTAATTGTTGGCGACTTGCAATTGACTGTAACCGATCAGTTGGGCAGGGTAGTGGAAAATCAATTGCTGTCTCATCCTGCTGGACAAGTGATCCAGCTGGATATGCGCAATCATGAAGATGGTGTTTATTTTCTTAATCTCTCGAATGAGGAGGTAAGTCACACCGTACGTATTCTGCTTGTGCGATAAAAATATTGACTTCACAAAAAAAGGGATCGTTTTGATCCCTTTTTTATTTTATATCATTTAGGAATTTTAGAAATAATTCCATCGCTTCTTTTTGCGGACTGCCAAAATCATATTGAATATATTCCTCCAGGTATTTTCTTATTTCTGAAGTATCACCCAATGTGACGTTTGACTTTTCTGCGAGTGCAGGAATAGCTTTCAGTCCTTGTTCAAATGCTTTATTCAATTCGTATGAGATTTCATCACTCACGGGTCGAGTTGAAACCCAGACGGCAAACACAAATGGAAGACCGGTCATTTGTTGCCAAGCCTCGCCTAAATCATAAATATAGTCGTGCTTTTTTCGCTCTGCCATAGCGCGATCTCCAATCACCACACCGGCGGTTGAACCTTTGATGTCTGATTCGAAACCTGTACTGGCAGCTTCCCATGTTGGCTCTATTT
Source organism: Bacteroidota bacterium (assembly GCA_041178685.1). Taxonomy (GTDB): domain Bacteria; phylum Bacteroidota; class Bacteroidia; order AKYH767-A; family 2013-40CM-41-45; genus Pollutiaquabacter. The sequence goes on along the minus strand of JBEGUX010000239.1, from coordinate 1,213 downwards.
TCCAATGATGTTTGGCAAGTATTTTCACCAGCTGAACTGAAGTTCTCGATTGGTAGTCAAGTTTAACGGTTTTAATTTCTTGTAAGGGAACATCGCTTAGCAAAAGAACAGAATGAACTTTTCCTTTGCAGCCAATGCAATAATTGGATACGATTTGGTAGAAGGAGAGAAGGGGTAAAACAGCTACCGGTACCAATCCGATATCAGCGGTTCCATTGATTATCTTTTCTGCACAAATCGCAGGCGCATCCTCACTTATCTCGAGCTGCTCTGAGATAGGACTATTTTGCAAGCCATGTAAAAAAGGCAAACTATTAAGATAGGATACTATTGAAATTTTAATCATTACCGCACCTCCTGCTTTAAAATTTCTCCATCGCTGAGTGTGATCGTCAGATCTGTTTGCTCGGCAAGATGCATATCATGCGTAACGATACAAATAGTTTGTTGCAGATTATGTTTTAACTCTTTTAAAATATCAATAACAAGTTGTGAGTTCTTTGAATCAAGATTTCCGGTAGGTTCGTCACCAAAGATAATTGCAGGTTCGTTTATCAGTGCACGTGCAATCGCAACTCGTTGTTGTTGTCCGCCGGAAAGCTTATTGGCCTTCTTCATGGCTTGATCGGCAATGCCAAGTAATTTAAGTTTGTTGATGGCGTGTTCTTCTATTTGTTCTTTTGACCATTTTCCCAATTTCATTGCGGGAAGGGAAACATTTTCTAAAACAGTGAATTCAGGTAATAAGTAGTGGAATTGAAAAACGAATCCAATTTTTTCATTTCTTATTTCAGCCTGACGGTTCTTGCTCAGTTTGGAAAGATCTTCACCCGACAATAAAATCTGTCCCTCGTAATCCGTATCAAGTGTACTCAATACGTACAAAAGAGTTGATTTCCCGCTTCCGGATGCGCCAACAATTGAAACGAATTCACCACGTGATATTTGAAGATTGATATCCTTTAATGCCTGAAAATCTACCGGATCGCGGTAGTATTTACTCAAGTGTACGGTTTCTAAAATCACATTACGCATAATCCGGTTATTTGGATCGAATAATATCTACCGGATCGATATTGGCAGCTTTCTTGGCAGGAAAATAACCGGCAAGAGTTGTTGCAATCAGTGCGAACGAAAAGGCGATAATATAAAACAATGGAGAGGAATTGAACTGAAGGTATTCCATAGTTACGAATCCCTTAATATTAAGCGG
>JBEGUX010000238.1:0-7973 GCA_041178685.1 Bacteroidota bacterium | reverse complement strand
ACGATATTCTCTGCAAAATCCTTATGGACTTCAAAGAAAGAAGCCTCATCAATAACATCTTCAATTACTTCACGGATATCGTACGGTTGGTTGGGGTTATCCGGAATTATAGAATTCAGTTTAGGACGCAATTCATTCCCTGATTCGTACGGAATCGATGGTGCCTCTTCTTCACAATTTTGCGGCATGTAACTCAGCAACTGTTTCAATTTGCTGATACATTCTAAACCGTTGGCCGCCGTAAAATGCGTCACCCCCGATTTGGAAGCATGCGTCATTGCGCCACCTAATTCTTCAGAAGTTACATCTTCGTGCGTAACCGTTTTTACAACGTTTGGTCCTGTTACAAACATATAAGACGTATTCTCCACCATCATAATAAAATCAGTGATGGCAGGAGAGTATACCGCACCACCGGCGCACGGTCCCATGATCGCAGAAATTTGTGGAATGACACCCGAAGCGCGGACGTTTCGGTAAAAAATATCTGCATATCCACCGAGTGAAACAACGCCTTCTTGAATACGTGCTCCACCGGAGTCGTTCAAGCCAATGACAGGTGCACCATTCTGCATGGCAAGATCCATGATGCGACAAATCTTCTTGGCATGTGTTTCGGAAAGTGATCCGCCAAACACTGTGAAGTCTTGTGCATAAACATACACCAGTCTACCGTTTACACGTCCAAAACCGGTCACAACGCCATCACCCGGATATTTTTCTTTATCAAGTCCAAAATCAGTAGCGCGATGAGTCACAAACATGCCGATTTCTTCAAAAGAACCTTCGTCCAACAAAAAATGGAGTCGTTCCCGTGCCGTCAACTTACCTTTTTTATGTTGTGCTGCAATGCGTTCTTTACCACCGCCAGCTAAGGCTTCGTTGATCTTCTTTTCGAGCAAGTCTGTTTTCTCTTTCATACCGATAAAAATGGATCGGAAAGGTACGGAAAAACTGCCATAGGCAGAACGAAGCAATACGCGTTTCATTCCTTACCTTTGGCATATGAAAGAGATCGTAGTCAGCGGTATACGCAGCACCGGAAACCTTCATTTGGGAAATTATTTCGGTGCCATGAAGAATTTTCTGAAAATGCAGCACGAGTACAACTGCTTTTTTTTCATTGCTGATTATCATTCCCTAACGACGCATCCTACGCCGGCTGATTTGCATAACAATGTTAAACAGGTACTCGTGGAATACCTGGCGTGTGGTTTGGATCCTGAAGTGGCGACGCTTTATGTACAGAGCGATTTGCCGGAAATAGCAGAGCTTTATTTGTTACTCAACATGAATGCCTATGTTGGCGAACTGGAACGCTGTACGTCGTTCAAGGAAAAAATACGAAAGCAACCCGATAACATCAATGCAGGATTGCTCACCTACCCAACACTAATGGCAGCGGATATTCTTATTCATCGCGCTATCAAAGTCCCGGTTGGCAAAGACCAGGAACAACATTTGGAGATGGCACGGACATTTGGCAATCGTTTCAATCGCTTGTACAAGTGTGAACTTTTCCCTGAGCCATTTGCCTTCAATTATGGCACTTCACTCGTCAAAATACCCGGTCTCGATGGAAGTGGTAAAATGGGAAAGAGCGAGGGTGAAGGAAATGCAATTTTTCTGACCGACGAGCCCGAGGTTATTCGTAAAAAAGTAATGCGCGCTGTTACCGATGCCGGACCATCAGAACCCAACCAGGAAAAACCGGATGTTATAAAAAATTTGTTCTTGCTAATGGAAGCTGTTTCATCGCCTGACACCATTGCTCATTTTGACCATCAGTACAACAGTATGAGTATCCGTTACGGAGATTTGAAAAAGCAGCTCGCCGAGGATATTATTCAATTTACCACTCCTTTCCGCGAAAAGATCAAAGCACTATCGGGTGATGAGGAATTCATCCATAAAGTAGCTGCTCGCGGAGCCGAGAAGGCCCGGGAAAGCGCCCGTAAAACTGTGGCGGAAGCACGCCACGCTATCGGTATCCGTAATTTCTAAATCATTTTATTGTATTTATTATCAGTTAGTTAAATATTATCGATTAAATATATGTTGTAACATATATTGTTCTAACATATATTTGTGTTTAGATATCAAACCCTCAAAAAATAAACCCATGAAAAATTTACTTGTTGCTCTTGCCTGTATGCTTGCGCTTGGCTCCTCTGCCCAAAACTGGAAACTGGATCCAGCACACAGCAGTGTGAAATTTAAAGTAAACTACCTGCTCATTTCCGAAGTCGAAGGAACATTCAAAAAATTTGATGGCACTTTCACCAGTGAAAAAGCTGATTTCTCTGATTTGTCAGTTTCTGTAAATGTTGATGTTAGTTCCATTAATACTGATAATGAAAGCCGCGACGGCCACTTGAAAAGTGATGACTTTTTCAATGCTGAAAAATTTCCAACCATGACATTCAAGAGTACAGGTGTTAAAGCATTGGGTAAAGGCAAACTTATGCTCACCGGCGATCTTACCATTCGCGATGTCACTAAGCGCGTTACAATTCCATTAGTGTACGGTGGAACAGTAAAAGATCCTTGGGGAAATACCCGCGCCGGTTTTAAAGCGACAGGAACTGTAAACCGTAAAGAATTTAAATTGATGTGGGACAACAAAGCAGCCACCGGCGAAGCTGTTGTTGGAGACGATGTTGAGTTCACGATTGATGCTTCTCTTATTAAGCAGTAATTACAACCGAAGGAGCAATCTTATTGAATGAAACGGCTCTTTTCAGGAGCCGTTTTTTTATAGCCTATAAAATTCAGATCTTATGATTCATCACCACTTGTCGTCACGAAAAAGTATCCTGGCATTTTCAGAAGATACTATTGACGAACAAACTTTCCAGAAATTATTTGAAGCTGCGCGTTGGGCACCTTCGGCGTTCAATGAACAACCTTGGCGATTTATTGCAGGACGTCGCGGTGAAGCGACCTTCGAAAAACTACTCGATTGTCTGTCTCCTGGAAATCAAGTATGGGCTGCCAATGCTGCTTTTCTTTTTTTAAGCATCGCTAAAAAAACCAATTCGCACAATCAACAGAAAAACCGGCATGCACAGCATGATCTTGGACTGGCTGTTGGAAACATTACCTTCCAGGCCAAAGAACTTGGCATCGATCTTCATCAGATGGGTGGATTCGATGAGAAGAAAGCCATTGAAACGTTTGGTATACCGGATGACTATGAAGCAGTGGCCATTGTTGCAGGCGGATATCCTGGCAATCCGGAATTGCTTTCCGAAAACCTGAAAGTACGTGCGATGAAAATACGCACACGTAAATCATTGGACGAACTCGTGTTCACCTCCACTTTCGGACAACCCCATCCGCTCTTCATACATCCCATCAATCACTCTGCATGAAAACCATTTTTCATTCTTCTGCTGAACGTGGCCATGCCAACCATGGGTGGTTAAACGCGCATCACAGCTTTAGTTTTGCCGGCTGGCAAGATCCTTCTAAAGTGCATTTTGGTATGTTGCGTGTTCTCAATGATGACGAGGTCGCAGCTGGACAAGGTTTTGGAATGCATCCGCACAACGATATGGAAATCATCACAATTTTGCTTTCCGGCGCTTTACAACATCGCGATAATATGGGCAACGGCTCAGTGATTCGTCCGGGTGATGTGCAAGTAATGAGTGCCGGAACAGGTGTTTTTCACTCAGAATTCAATCCATCCCAAACAGAATCCACCCGGCTTTTTCAGCTCTGGATTTTTCCGAAAGAAAAAAATATACCTCCACGTTACGACCAGAAGACTTTTTCGGTCACTGATCGTGAAAGTAAAATTCAAACAGTCGCCTCAGGATTTCAAAAAGGCGAAGAATTATATATACACCAGGACGCAGCCATTTCATTGACTAAAATTCCTGCCGGTAACTCGCGCGAATACACAGTAGCCAAAGAAGGAAACGGCGCCTACGTGATGGTAGTTAGCGGCGAAGCGTCGATAGGTAACGAGAAAGCAAAGAACCGTGATGCTGTAGGAATTTGGGATACCCCTTCATTTTCTATCACTGCCGATACTGATACCGAGTTATTGATTATAGATGTTCCTATGAATTAATTTTACCTTCAACTTTTCCAGTAACATGAAACTCGAAGATGAAATCAAACAGAAGAAATTCCGTAACGAAGCTCACAAATTAGGAGTGAACATCATCTATACCTTTAATTGGTTGAACTATCATCACTCCGGATTTCTAAAAAAATTCGGGATCACACCGCAGCAGTATAATATTTTACGAATTCTCAGAGGTTTGCAAGGCGAACCGGCGAGTATAAAATTGTTACGTGAAAGAATGCTGGATAAAATGAGTGATGCATCACGAATTGTTGAAAAGCTGCGCCTGAAAGGTTTGGTAACCAGAAACACCAACACCGCTGACCGCCGAGCCTGCGATGTGGTGATAACGCCTGTCGGACTTGAGGTTCTCGCACAAATTGATGCACATAATGACGCTACAGATCAATTATTTGATTCCTTGAGCGAGAAGGAGATGCAGACATTAAACACGCTTTTAGATGCATTGCGGGGCCGTTGATCGGTTGACTCGTTTCATATTTTTATTCTACCTTAGCCGTATCGTTTTGATATATGCGGCCGTTCGACCACCACATTTATTCGCTTCTTCTTGATCACGATTGTGTGATTATTCCATCACTGGGCGGTTTTATTGCGTCCAGGGATCAAGCGTATGTGGACGCTGTCCGCCAATCGGCCATTCCTCCGCGTCGGAAATTAGCATTCAACGTATATCTGAAGCAAAATGATGGCTTACTTGCGCAACGACTGGTGGAAACGGAACATGTTTCTTATCCCGAAGCTCTGCAAGAGATCGAAGCGTATGTTTCGAAGTGTATGGATGAGCTTGGTAAAGGGCAGCGAATTAGCATTCAAAAGGTAGGACAACTTTCATTTGACAGCTCCAAGAATATTCAATTTGAGCCTGACCAGCAAAGTGTTTTGTTGCCTGAAGCTTTTGGCCTCGGTTCCATTCCGGTACATGCATTAGATAGCATATCCGTTTCATCACCGGAAAAGAAAAAACGACTACGTCCTTCAGTTCGCCCAACTGCAAAAGATGGTCAACGAAAAGAACGTTCCCTTGTTGGTGCTATTGCCATTGCAGGTGCTGTACTTTGGTTCTCCTTCAATGTGTATTTGGTTAGTCGCGACCGTCTCAATAAAGCAAGCCTGAATCCGCTCGACTCCATGATTCCTGAAACGGAGCAAGCACCATTGATTCCTCCGCCGCCATCCACTGTGCGTGTAGAAACTGTTTATGTAGCAGCGACGGCTCCGATTGATCAGGATTCGCTCACGGTTAAAAAAGACTCTACGGCAGTTGCCATAGAACAAACTAAAAAAGAAACGTTGCCTGTAAAACCTGAAGACGCATTTTACCTGATTGCCGGCGTTTTCAAATCGCACGAAAATGCCGACAGGCTTACTAGTGAGCTTCGTTCATCCGGATTTCCAGATGCTGCAGTTATTGATACTAATAATAACCGGTTTTATGTCTGCTACGGACATTATTCCTCTCGCGATGCTGCTCAAGAGATGGTAAGCACACTCCGCTCACAATCGCGCGAAAGCTGGATTTATAAGCGATAATCGCTATCCGCTTTTTTACTTCCACATCTCTCCTACTTCCGTATTCGTTTTGTAAATTTGTAGTTCAACGAATTGAACTAATTCTCGTATGAGCACAATGCGTCAGGGTATGCAACAGCGATTGTTGCAAAAACTATCCCCGCAGCAGATTCAACTGATGAAACTGCTGCAGATCCCTGTTGCCAATCTCGAACAACGTATAAAAGAAGAATTGCAAGAGAATCCGGCACTGGAAGAAGGTGCGGAAATGACGGACGAAGACGAGTATAAAGGTGATTCGGACGAAAGCGAAGATACCGACACGAACGATGATGAAGACATCACGGAACGTGAAGAAGATATAAGTCTAGACGAGTACCTATCGGACGATGAAATCCCGGAATACAAAACGGCTGCAGGAAACTCATCCCCTGACGATGAACGCCGTGAAGTTCCGGTAGTAGCACAAGCCAACTTTCAGGAGCAATTACTGGCTCAACTTTACACGCTTGATTTCGACGATCGGGAATATCACATCGCGGAGCAATTGATTGGCAGTATCGACGACGACGGCTACTTGCGAAGAGAATTAACAGCAATAGTTGACGATCTGATTTTCGCTCAGAATATCTCCACCACTGCGGAAGAATTAGAAATTATTCTGAAAAAAATTCAAGCTCTCGACCCGCCGGGCGTGGGAGCGCGATCGCTGCAAGAATGTCTTCTGTTACAATTGGTACGTAAAGGCGACAAACGTCCCGGTATTCCATTGGCGAAGAAAATTCTTACCAAACGATTCGACGAATTTTCTAAAAAGCATTACGAGCGTATTGAACGTGACCTTGACATCACAGAAGATCAGCTAAAAGACGCCATTGCTGAAATCCTCAAATTAAATCCTCGTCCCGGCGATGCAGGTGCGCAAGGAGCCCGTTCAATCGAACATATCATTCCCGATTTTATCTTGCTCAACAACGACGGAACACTGGAATTGTCGTTGAACTCGCGAAACGCTCCGGAGCTTAGACTGAGTCGAGATTACAAGGAAATGCTGGATCATTACAGCAAAGACAAGAAGAACTCCAAAGCGAATCGGGAAGCCATACAATTCGTCAAGCAAAAACTGGATGCTGCCAAATGGTTCATCGATGCATTGCAACAGCGTCAGCATACACTACTGGAAACAATGCGCGCCATTATGGAATATCAGTATGACTATTTCCTGGAAGGAGATACCCGGAAACTGAAGAAGATGGTGTTGCGCGACATTGCCGAAAAGGTAAATATGGATATTTCTACAGTGTCACGCGTAGCTAACAGTAAATATGTACAGACACACTTCGGCACTTTTTTACTGAAGAGCTTTTTCTCAGAAGGCCTGCAAACAGATTCCGGTGAAGAGGTTTCCAGCAAAGAGGTGAAACAGATTTTACAAGATTGCATAGGATCCGAAGATAAACGTCATCCTTTGACTGACGATGCGCTTACCAAGATTCTTAATGAAAAAGGCTACAAACTCGCCCGGCGTACCGTTGCCAAGTACCGCGAGATGCTGGATATTCCGGTAGCGCGTTTACGCAAGGAACTATGAACCTACGACTGGCGCATTGGATTTCTGTTTTATTGCATCCGGTATTGATGCCCACTTATGCGCTCTGGATCCTGCTCAATTATAATACGTACTTAAAATACACCACGACTCCGGTAGAACAGGTGGTGCTGTTTTGCATTGTCATCATAAATAATCTGCTGTTGCCACTGATCATTTCGTATTTATTGCTGCAGCGTGGTTGGATACGTTCGTTTGAAATGGAAACAAAAGAAGAACGATTGGTTCCCTTTGCTGCGAATGCTGCGTTGCTGATGATTTCCTATTATCTGCTTGAAAAACTGCAACTGCCCCGTGTGTACAGTTCATTATTGCTTGGTGCAGCCATTTCTGTTTTATTGGCGCTATTGATCAATTCAAAATGGAAAATCAGTATTCATATGATCGGCATCGGCGGTATGACCGGCATATTATTCGGGCTCTCTACCTTTCTTTTTATCGATTTACGATTACCCATGGTTTTTAGTCTGATCGTCGCAGGACTACTCGCCACGGCCCGGCTTTCGCTCAACGCACATTCTCCGGCACAATTGTACGCCGGCTTCGGCCTTGGTTTTTTATGTGAATACGTGCTGTTGGTAATCTGAAAAAAAGCAGACGACCGGTTTCTGTTCGCCTGCTTTTACGATTGTTTTTTGAAAGAAGTGGGCCCACCAGGGCTCGAACCTGGGACCAACAGATTATGAGTCTGCTGCTCTAACCGACTGAGCTATAGGCCCAAACTGGAAAACTCATTCCAATTGGAAATGCGAA
>JBEGUX010000237.1:0-2612 GCA_041178685.1 Bacteroidota bacterium | reverse complement strand
TCACGTTCGTGCAATTCGGCAGTACGCCAGATGCCACATACCGTTTCAATGACAGGATCCACACGATTGTCAATCTTAGCTTTAACCACCAGAGTGTGTCCAAACTTTTTTGACGTAAGATGATAAACAACGGAAAGATGAGATTTCCAGTCTACACCTGTAACACAAAACAGATAATCAAAATCAAGCTGAGAATGATTACGAAGCGCTTCTGCCAAAGGCAACCATTCATCTGCTGAAATCGATACATTCAGCCACGCAGTTGTTTCATCAAACACGGCGTCAGGAATGTAATTGACAATGGCAGCTTTTAATTCTTCGTTCGTCATAAATTCGTCCGGGATTATTTACCGGTTTCTCCAATTGAAATTTTTTCACGCGGTGCGCCGGATTTCACTTTCGCCTGCAAGGTGAGCAAAGCATGCAGCAATGCCTCCGGCCGGGGTGGACAGCCGGCGATATAAACATCTACTGGAATAACGTGATCGGCACCTTTAACAACGCTGTAGGTATTATAGAAGAACGGACCACCGGAAGTGGCGCAGGCGCCCATGGCAATTACATAACGCGGCTCCGGCATCTGATCGTACAAACGTTTTAAAACCGGCGCCATTTTATTGACGATCGTACCGGCGATGATGATCACATCCGCCTGTCGCGGTGTTGCTCGTGCCACCTCAAATCCAAAGCGTGACCAGTCGTATTTTGCGGATGCCGTCGACATCATTTCAATCGCACAACAGCTTGTGCCAAAAACCAAAGGCCAGAGTGAATTCGAGCGCGCCCAGTTAATCACATCGTCTATGGTACCGGTAAGTATACCACCGCCTGGAGTTTGATGAACTTGTCCGGGAAAAGGATCTATAGGTTTCTTTACATCCATTTCAAAGCTCCTTTCTTGTGTGCATATAAAAATCCGAGGAAGAGTATGAACAGGAATATTACAATTTCAAGGAAGGCCATCCACCCTGCCTCCTTTACCACTACAGCCCACGGATATAAAAAGACGAGCTCCACATCGAAGATGAGAAATAGAATGGCAAATAAATAATAACCGACGTTGAACTGTATCCAGGATCGGCCACGCGTAGGCACGCCACATTCGTAAGCCTCACCCTTTTGTGGATTGGTGCTTTTTTTGGACAATACCTGCGATAATAATATTCCACCGCCGGCAAATGCCACGCCGCAGATGATCAATAAAATAAGGGAACCCGCACCCATAGTTTCGAACGGTTTTTTAGGGATTCAAACCTACAATGAATATCCAAAAATATCAATAAAAACGATGCCCTAGAGCCAGGAAGTTATTAGCTGTTGTTGAAAATTATTAGAAAAAATAACGTTAATTCGAGTATCTTGCATTAAGAACGATCAGCATTTCACTTAATCGGTTGAATTCAAACCTGTAAGGTGTAATTTGATCAAAAACTGCCTTAAATCGTGGAGAAGAACCTGCTCAATTGCCAGCTCTTTCAGGGTATTGACCCATCACTGGTAATCAACATTTTAGAGAGTAGTACACAGCGAGAATATTCTAAAGGAACGATTCTGATACAAAAAGGCAGCGTTCCGTCCGGATTGTTTATCATTGCTCAGGGGGATGCCAGTATCTTCAATGAAGACGTTTTGCTCGCAAAAGTAGGATCGCTATCGATACTTGGTGAGAGTTTTCTTGCAGACGCGAGCGCGTCAGCGACCATTGTAGCGGGCGAGAACATGAAAGCGGTTGAAATTCCACGAACACTTTTCTATGAATTGTCTAGTCGTCACCCGCAATTAATCCTCAACCTCTTCAGGATTAATTTCGAGCGACTTCGCAACTCCAACGAAACGGCGCTTCGCGAGGCAAGAACCCGTGAGGAAAAATTGGAAAAGGAAGTAACAGAGCGAACGCGGGAGTTAAAAGCAGCGAATGAACAACTGGAAGAAACACGCGATCACCTGATTGAAGTACAGAAATTTAGGCAGCAGTTCCTGGCCAATATGAGCCACGAGATCCGCACACCGATGAATGCTATTGTGGGCTTGACGAATCTGCTCATGAAGAGTCCTCTGAACGAGCAACAGGAAAAATATTTGAATGTCATACAAAAGAGCGGCGCGAACCTATTGGTCATCATCAATGACATTCTTGATCTTGCCAAAATTGAGTCCGGCAAGATGGAATTGGAAGCCGTTCCTATGCCGCTCATCAGCTGCATACAAAACATACATACCATTCTTGGATTAAAGGCTCAGGAAAAAGGAATTTCAATAAACACTATCATAGCTCCTGATGTTCCTGAATATGTTCTAGGTGATGAAACACGCATCACGCAAGTGATAATGAACCTTGCCGGCAATGCGATTAAATTTACGGAGAAAGGAAGTGTCACCATCGAAGTAACCGTTCAAGAACCTTCTGACCATCGTCCTGTACTGCATTTCAGTGTAAAGGATACAGGCATTGGAATTCCCGCCAACAAACTGGATACCATTTTCGAAAGCTTTGGCCAAGCTTCGTCAGATACTACTCGTAAATTCGGAGGAACAGGATTGGGATTAACCATATCTAAACAGCTTGTTGAAATGCACGGCGGAGAATTAAAAGTTAGCAGTACGATCTGCGA
>JBEGUX010000236.1:0-4613 GCA_041178685.1 Bacteroidota bacterium | reverse complement strand
CACTGCTACATCCCATTCAAAAAAATTCCATCAGAAGTTACTAATTACACGTTGAACATCTTCTATTTATTTAAAAGTAAACTACCGGAATATTCATTTACTTTAGCCAACGAAAATCCCTCACCTACTATGAAAGTCCGTTTCCTCTCTTATTTATCGCTCCTTATTATTATTTTATTATCGGGAACTACCGTTCGTTCACAGCATTTAGATATAGCCCCGATTGCAGGTTATTTTTTCGATGAGAAATTCCCTGTGGTAAACGGAACTGTAAACATGTCGGGAGGATCCTATTTCGGGGGAATAGTATCCTATGGCGCAAGCGACCTTATCGACATTGAACTTCAATACAGTCACCGTAATTCACAAATTGTTGTCGATCGGGAAAGCGTTCCGGACTCTGATTTTGCATTGACCACCAATTGGGTAATGATAAACGGCACTTACAATTTTGATAATGGCGCCGATGCCATTCCCTTCCTTTCTGTTGGAATGGGTTGGGTTCACCTCAATCCGGAAGGTGAAAAGAACAATAGCGAGAATCGTTTTGGACTTGATATCGGACTTGGATTCAAGTATAGTATTACTGATCGTTTCGGCGTTCGTCTAGCCACCAACTTATTAGCTTCTATGAATAGTTCAAGCTCCTTTGAAGGCGAAGGCGATGAAGCATACGTTGTCAATAAACCTACGTATGTAACACAATTTGGCTTTAGAGCAGGAGTTTACTATCGAATCTTAGATCGATAACCTTTTAATAATAGACAGTCACCCTACCTAGGTAAGAATGCTTCTTACCAAAGACATCCGTCAATCTGACTTTCCAGACATAAACATCCTGTTGCACCGGACGTCCGAATAGTAGTCCATCCCATTTACATAGTGCAGATAATCCTTCCTGTCCTTGAATATCGTAAGGAACATTGGAGTCTTCCTCTTTGCAATAGTACAACTGAAGTCCCCAACGATCGAAAATCCATAATTCATACTCCGTTATGCCGATGCCTTTGCCGTAAAAAGTATTGTTACGGCCATCGCCGTTCGGCGTAAATGCGCTCGGCATATAAAACGTAAAATTCGGTGTTATGTCAAGTGGACGAGAGATGGTATCCACACATCCAAAACGTGTAGTTACGGTGAGCGTGGTGACATAATTATAAAAATCATTTCCCGTCATTGATGACGCATAAGAATGACTGGTGATAGGACCTGAAGTCTCCGCAGGAGAACCATCGCCAAAATCCCAAGTCCACTGCACTACATTGTCTGTCGACAAATCATTGAACCAAAATACAGGATTATTATACGTTACATTTTCGGAAGCAATAGCAAAATTCGCAACAGGATTTTCATACACACGAATAACACTATCTGCATCAATGACCGAACGGCATCCGGTAGAACTTATTACCTCCAATGAAACATCGTAAGTTCCAGGCTGATCGTAACACACAGTTGGAGGAACAGGATCGTTAGATGTAGCAGGCGTACCACCCGGAAATTGCCAGTTCCATTGCGTAAGGTTTCCGTCAGCAGAAGTAGATAAATCAGCAAAAGGATGACAAACCGGCGCACAGCCTGAATTACCCGGACTGATTGCAGCAACAGGAGGACGATAAATATTTATGGTTGATGTAACCGTATCTCGGCATCCGTTCACTGTTGTTGCCACAAGTTGCACATCGGCAATGCCAGGCGCTGAAAACAATACGGTTGGATCATCTTGCACCGAGCTTGCAGGCTGAGCGCCTGATAACGTCCAATCATAACTTGAAATAGCATCACCGGGATACGCCGAAGAAGTATTGTTGAATGGAGTACTATCACCAAAACATACAGTTGGAGCAGTAAAGGATGGAAGCGGCAACGGATGAACAGCAATAGTACGGGTTACAGAATCTGTACAACCACCGTTAGCGGTAACAATCAATGAAATCGTAGACGAATCCGGAATTGTAAACTCTACTACCGGATCGCGGTCGGTACTGGTGGATGGCGAACCACCTTCGATTGACCAGGAATAACTCAATAAATTACCTGCAGGGTTGGATACTGAATTATTCACCAATGTTAATGCTTCATTCAAACATAAAGATGTAGCACTAAAATCCGCAAATGGATCGGGATTGGTGATTACAAATTTCTCCACCGTGTCACGGCAACCGTTAATGGTAGTTACAATCAATTGCACTGTGGAAGTATCCAATGTAGTAAATGTTGACACCGGATTTGTAAGCTGTGAAAATGCAGGATTTCCATTTTGAATAGTCCAATTGTTATTTACGATGGAATCACCAATAATTGCGGTAGACAAATTGGAGAAATCAACCGGCGTTCCAAAACAAACCAACGGCGCAGAGAAATCTGCCGAAGGTAAAGGATGAACAGTAATTGTTCGCTCCAACGTGTCGGTACATCCGGCTACAGCAGAAGCCACCAACATGATCGTTGAAGTACCGTAAGAAGGAAATTGAACAACCGGATTAGTTGTTATTGATGATGATGGTGTACCGAAGGAGATTGTCCAATTATAACGGATAGAGTCGCCGGCAGGAAATATGGAAGAATTGTTGACAAGGACGAGTGAATCGCCCAAACAAATTGAAGATGCGCTAAAGTTGGCCGTAGGATTTGCTGAAACGATAGCCGGACTGATCATTGTATCCCGGCAACCGCCTTCATTAGTAACCACAAGCTGAACATCAAAAGTATCCGGCACTAAATAATTAACTGTTGGAGCAATTGATGTAGAAGCAGCCGGTTGTCCGCCCGGGAATTGCCAAGCATAGGAAATGATAGAGTCGCCGGAAACTACAGTGGAACTGTTGGTTAATGAAACCGGCGATCCGGAACAAACCAAAGGAGCAGAAAACGATGCGACCGGAAGCGGATGAACGATCACATCACGAACACTGGTATCCGAACAACCGAATGAACTTACAACAATGAGAGTAACTTCTGTAGTATCGGGCGATGGAAAATAAACTCGTGGATCTTCATTGGTAGTGAATGGAGTTGTAGAGCCTGGAATTGACCACGAATAAGCGAGTGTATCAATAAGAGAATTAATACTTGATTGATTGGTGAGCTGAAGTGAATCACCAATACAAACCGATGGTGCTGAAAAGGCGGCTACAGGTTGAGCCGCAATAGTTACCTGTTGTTGAATCGTATCTCTGCAGCCGCGTGTAGTGGTAACAATGAGTGATGCATTATTTGTTGCTGGCGCCGCATAATTGACAACAGGATTTAGTTGCGTGGAAGTTGCCGGGACACCTGCCTGAAAAGACCAGGAATAATTACTGATCGTATCACCGGCCGCAACTGATGATGAACTCGTAAATGATACCGACGAACCCAAACAAACATCTTGTACAGAAAAACCGGCTACCGGAATCTGCGGCACATTTACCACATATTGAATAGTATCTCGGCAACCCGGCGAATACGTTCCTGCTATGAGCGTTACTACATGATTGCCGGGAGGAAAATAGATAGAGTCAGGATCGGTTTGTAATGATGTAGCGGGAACAGCAGGACCAAAATCCCATGACCAGTAATTGATAGGATCTTCTGTTGATGGCGAGAAGGCTGCTTCTGAAAAATTGGCAAAACCACACTGCGTATTAAATGTAAAGTCGGCTGAAACGGTATAGTGTTGTGGTGCATACCGTGCATACCAGTTGCAGCCGCCAGGAGAAGTGACTTTGACAGTGAAAGTATCGCCGTTCTGCGCATAAGGCGTAATCACCGGTGTCGTACCTACAGGATTGGGATCATTGTTCAAATACCATTCGTAAGTGTAGGTTAAGGTTGGATCCGGAGGTGTTGGTGCAATCAGCGTATCCGGTGCATTAGTATAGCAATTTGGTTTGACGACAGCAGAATTCGAACCACAGTTAAAATCCCAATACGAGTGGCTCATGTGTCCTCCGAGCTGGCAATCTGCATTTGTAATTACCACCGTTAAAGTTTGTCCAATGTAATTAGACAAGTTTACGCCTTCAACCGTCCATGGCTTGTAAATAGCTGTATCACGAAAAGCCTGTCCTCCTCCACCACCATTTACTCCGCCCAGCCTACGATCATTACATTTATACTGGCCGGGAAAAGATTCACTTGCGATGTAGCGCTGCATGGCACAATCAATCGTATCGCCATTAGCATCGAGCATCATGAACTCCACATACGGCATATCAAGCAAGGTATGCGTACTATCGCCGGGGTTCTCCATAACGAATGCGTACGCGTAAACAAAATTGGTATCCAGCAAACCAACTGTAAAACAATACGTCAAACGTTCAGCACAACCGGCACGCAATTGAGGCTGCACACAACCTCCTCCTATTCCATCGTTTTCTAATTCACCAAGTAATATCGAACTGCTACCAAATCCCGGAGGAGCGACGACAGTAATTGGAGGATCTCCGGGATTTACGCCGGGAGTTAAACGATCGATTCCGGTACCGGTAGTAATTGTAAATCTTGGCGTTGTTGGCGCAGCCTGAACAGTTAGATTCAATCCTTGCGTTTCAATATTGGCGCCGGCTTCAGCCTGCCATACACTCCATCCGCTTTCAGCACCCATATCACGACACGAGCCACAAACGCTG
>JBEGUX010000235.1:0-12370 GCA_041178685.1 Bacteroidota bacterium | reverse complement strand
CTGGATGCTTGGCATTGATGGAACGTACAGGACCGACTCCCGTTTCCTTACAAAAGTTCTCGATAAGCTGCCATTCTACAATACTCGTGAAGTTTCCAACATTACGGTTGCCGGAGAAGCGGCAAAAATGATTCCGGGATTTAATAAAACCATCGGTCAAAACGGTAACGCATACATCGACGACTTTGAAGGTGCGATCACTCCGCTTGATTTGCGTAATCCCGGTAGCTGGTTTCTTTCCAGCACACCACTGGGACAAACAGAAAGCGGAATGTTTCCGGAAGCGGACTTCAACGATAGTTTGATCAGTGGATTTAACCGTGCGCGCATTGCATGGTATTATGTTGATCCTCTCTTCCAGCGAGATCAGACCGTGACACCACCTGACATTTCTGCGGATGATCAAAGCAACAACTATGTTCGTGAAATTCCACAGGCTGAAGTTTTCCCTAACCGAGCACAAGTTGGCGGTCCGCAGGTATTAACGTGCATGAACGTTGCTTTTTACCCTGACGAAAAAGGACATTACAATTATGATGTGGCAGGAGCTGCCGGTATTTCTGCCGGTATGAATGCCGATGGAACGTTACGTGATCCCGGATCTCGTTGGGGCGGCATCATGCGTAAAATCGAAACCACCGACTTCGAGGCGAGCAATATCGAATTCATCCAGTTCTGGATGATGGATCCTTTTGCCAATGGAACACCTAACGATGGAACAGGCGGCGAATTGTACTTCAACCTAGGGAACCTTTCAGAGGATATTCTTCGAGATGGCTATAAGAGTTTTGAAAATGGTTTACCGGCACCGACCAACAATTACACTACACAAAATTCGAGCTGGGGCCGATATTCATTGATTCAATCGATTGTCAATGCTTTTGACAACGATCCTGATAGCCGGAACTCACAAGATATTGGACTCGATGGACTGAACAACGCAGACGAGCGTAGCTACTTCAAAGACACTTACCTTGATCGAATAGAAGCATTATTCGGAACGTCATCGCCGGCTTATACCGCCGCCAATACGGACCCATCCAGCGACGACTATGTATACTTCTTGAATCCTGCTTATAGCGACACCAACGCTGCGCCACTTAGCCGTTACAAAAGATTCAATGGTCATCAAGGGAATTCACCGGCGAACGGTACCATTGACGGATTGCAATCCACAGCAACAACGTTGCCGGATATGGAAGACATTAACCGTGACAACAACATGGAAGTAGGCGAAAACTACTACCAGTACAAAGTGAATCTCCGTCCGTCCGATATGGTTGTTGGACAAAATTATATTTCCGATGTCATTGAATCTCCGGTTCGTTATGCGAATAACACTACAGGAAGTATTAAATGGTACCAATTTAAAATTCCAATTCGTCAACCGGGCAAGACGGTAGGAGAAGTTGACATACAGAACATCCGATTCATTCGTATGTTCATGAAAAATTTTGAGAGCCCTGTGGTGCTTCGCTTCGCACGACTAGAGTTGTTGCGTGGCGACTGGAGAACTTACCTCTTGTCACTTCTCGGTCCTGGCGAATATGCTCCAACGCCTGAAGTTCCCGGCGAAACTGAATTTGATATTTCGAATGTGAGTATTGAAGAAAACGGTGCACGCGATCCTATTCCGTATGTTGTACCACCCGGAATCGTTCGTGAACGCGATATAACCACTACACAAACAGCCAATCTCAACGAGGCTTCGCTTTCTATGCGGGTTTGCAACCTGGCCGATGGTGATGCACGTGCTGCCTACCGCAATACTCAGCTGGATCTCCGTTCGTATAAAAAGGTGCGCATGTTTGCACATGCCGAGACACGTGGCCCTGTCGATGATTTACAAAACGGCGAGCTCCACTTGTTTGTCCGACTTGGTACCGATTTAAGTCAGAACTATTACGAATATGATATTCCGCTGGTAGTAACTCGCTGGAACAATAGTGCTCCGGAAGTTGTATGGCCATCTTCAAATGACCTGGAGATTGACCTGGAGAAACTGATCAACGTCAAGTTGCAACGTAACAATGCTCAATTGACGAATACGAATATCACGTTGTTAACGCCATTTACCGTTACAGATGGAGATCGAACCATTACCGTAAAAGGATCGCCAAACTTATCCAACGTTCGATCGGTGATGATTGGAATTCGTAATCCCAAAGATCCGGGAGGAACAGGAAGAAAATTATGTGCAGAGGTATGGGTGAACGAATTGCGGATGACTGATTTCGATGAGGCTGGCGGATGGGCTGCAACGGCACGTATTTCTGCTAAGCTGGCCGATCTGGGAAATATGACGATTGTCGGAAATAAGAATACTGCAGGATGGAGAAGTATTGAGAAAAAAGTGAACGAACAAGATCGTTTCAATCGGACTAGCTACGACTTCACGACGAACATCGAGCTGGGCAAATTCCTTCCTGAAAAATCAGGCATTAAGTTGCCCATGTATTTCGCCTATGGGGAAACATTCGTAAATCCTGAATTTAATCCGCTCGATCCGGATGTTGTCCTTACCAAAGCATTGGATGCGACTCCTAACAGTGAAGTACGTGACTCCCTGGCACGTCAAACACAAGATTACACGCAACGGAAAAGCCTGAACTTCACTAACGTCAGGAAGACGAAAACAAATGCCAATGCAAAAACACACATCTATGATGTGGAGAACCTGAACTTCACCTACGTCTATAACGAACTCTATCAACGAAACTACAACATCGAATACGGCTTGGCTAAGAATACACAAGGAGCCATTGCCTATAATTTTAATCGCAATGCTAAGCCTATCGAGCCGTTTGGCAAGATGAAAGGCAAAGCCATGAGCTCCAGTTGGACAAAGCTGGTAAAAGATTTCAACTTTAATCCATTGCCATCCGGCCTCAATGCACGCATAGCACTGGATCGTACTTATGCCGAAACCCAGCTGCGAAATAACAGTGGACTTGCTTTCCGAATTGACCCAACATTTATCAAGACATTCAATATGAGCCGTACCTACGGCTTCAACTGGGACCTTACTAAATCCATAAAGCTGGATTTCAATTCAAGTGCTAATGCTGTAATCGATGAACCCGCAGGCAAGATCGATTCAAGAGAGGAAAAAGATTCAATCAAAACGAATTTGATGCGACTTGGTCGATTAAACAACTATCGACACACGTGGAATCTGACGTATAACTTGCCGCTAAACAAATTACCGTTAACGGATTGGGTGAATATGAACGTGCGCTACGGCGCCGACTTTGGTTGGGTAAGCTCCGGATTATTCCGTGACTCAGCGACCAATGAAATAGCTCCCAACCCGTTTGCAAATACGATTCAGAACTCTCAAACTATTCAGGTCAATACCAACCTCACCTTTACCACACTCTACAACAAAATTCCACTTCTTAAGAAAATCAACCAGCAGTCGCAACGACCGCAGACGAAAAACCAACCACCCAAACCGAAGTTACCTGCTGACAGTTTAAAAGCACGCCGGGACACAACAGAAAAGAAAAAAGAACGAGGCATTCATCCTATAGTGCGTGGTATTGGCAACCTGATCATGATGGTTAAGACCGGATCACTGACATACAGTGAAACGAATGGAACTTCTTTGCCGGGTTTCCGTCCGAAGCCGGAATTTATGGGTATGGATTGGAATTATGGCGGTGCCGCTACTGCTCCGGGCTGGGGATTTATCATGGGTAGTCAGCAAGATATTCGTGGCGATGCCGTTCGCTATAAATGGATGACGCTCGACACGACGTTAAACTCTTTCTATAGCACAACCCAGCTCAAAAATCTGAATGCACGACTTACGGTTGAGCCTATTAAATCATTCCGTATCGAGTTAACCGGAAATCGAAATTTATCGCTTACAAGTTCCGAGTTTTTCCGTGCAAATGCCGACGGTGTATTCCAAACGTATAGTCCGACAGAGACGGGTAATTTCTCCATCTCTTATCTAACCTGGAATTCTGCCTTTGTAAAAGACGATAAGACCTACTCCAACAGCAACTGGGAACGCTTCCTCGCCAACCGAAGCGAAGCATCTACACTGTTAGCTGCAGAGAATCCTAATTATTTACCAGGTAATGATTCCGTTCCAGGCTATAAAAATGGGTATGGTCGCTCACAAGCGGAAGTGTTGACCACCGCTTTCCTTTCCGCCTATTCCGGAAAAGACGCTTCCTCTCAATTCCTCAACCGATTCCCATCAATACCTAAACCAAACTGGCGTGTTACGTACGACGGATTGTCAAAACTTCCGTTATTCCAAAAAGTACTGCAATCGTTTAGCCTTTCGCACGGTTACCGATCCGTTTACAGTGTAAACTCGTTTACAAGAAACCTGTTGTACGAAGAGACAGATGGAGCGGCTTCCAATCGCGATACGGTGGGTAACTTTATTGCACAATATGATTTCCAGCAGGTGACGATCTCAGAACAACTTTCACCACTGATTGGTGTCGATATGACCTGGAAGAATAGTCTGCAAACACGTTTTGAAATCCGTCGCGATCGTACGCTAACGCTGGCTTATTCTAACATACAGATTACAGAAGTTCGGGGCATTGAATATGTTATTGGATTCGGCTATAAAATCAAAAAAGTCAAATTCCCTATTCGCACGGGACCAAAACCAATCACAGCTGATTTAAGTATCCGCTGCGATGTAAACATGCGTAATAATACTACTATTCTTCGTAAGGCGATTGAGGGAACCAATCAGCCTAGCGCCGGAAGTCGAACACTCGGATTTAAATTCTCTGCCGATTATCCGATTAACGAGCGCTTTAATATCCGGGCATTTTACGAGTACAACTCCAATAATCCGTTCGTATCTTCCAGCTATCCGACAGCCAATACCAACGCCGGTTTCAGTGTACGCTTTACATTGGCACAATAGCGATGAGTTTTGGTAATTTGATAGTGATTGGAGTGTGATTTTTAAGGTGTTTTTATTGGTTGGAAGTGTATTTGTAAATCGGATAAACTTTACTTTTTTTATTACTTTTGAGCCATGAATTTTCCGGAACAACTCAAATACACCAAAGACCACGAGTGGGTTAAGGTAGATGGCGGAATTGCCACCATCGGTATTACAGATTTTGCTCAGGGCGAACTGGGCGATATCGTATATGTGGATATAACCTCAGTTGGCGATACTCTCGAAGCGGAAGCCGTATTCGGTACTGTTGAAGCCGTGAAAACCGTTTCCGATCTTTTCATGCCGGTTTCCGGAAAAGTTCTTGAAGTTAATCCGAAGCTGGAAAGCAATCCGGAGTCGGTCAATAAAGACGCTTACGGAGACGGATGGATGATCCGCGTTGAAATGAGCAACCCTTCGGAAGCAGAAGGTCTTCTTTCCGCTGCCGATTACAAGCAGCTGGTCGGCGCTTAATCCGATTTCTGATTCTCTTGCGTAATCCTTGGTTTCCTCCATTGGTATGGGCGATTTTTACGCTGATACTTTGCGGTTGGCCCGGAAATCAATTGCCTGAGATTAATTTTTGGAAGTGGCTGCGTTGGGACAAAATCACCCATTTGTTTTTATTTGGAATTCAATCCTACCTGTTGTTGGTTGCAGCACTAAAAACCAATCGCTACGGAATAGTAACACCGAAAACGGGTTGGCTTATAGCCGCTTGTACTATTGGCTTCGGAGCAATTGTTGAAATTCTACAGTTTTATGTTTTTATAGGACGTAGCGGCGACATAAAAGATGCCATTGCCAACGCTATTGGCGCAATGCTTGGTCTCTGGATTTTTCGAAAATACCGCCTAAGTAACGCTTGAACGAAGCCCGTTACTGTCTATCTTCGTGATGACAACCATTGAACCTTTTTGCTCAATGTATGTTTCCATACTATGAATAGTCCCAAAAAAAAGATTGTAGTTGCCGTCACCGGTGCAAGCGGCTCGATTTACGCCAGTGTACTGTTGGAAAAGTTACAGCAGCTTACGGATCAGCTGGAAGCTGTCGGGTTGGTGCTATCGGACAACGCTAAAGATGTTTGGGAATATGAATTGGGTAATCGCTCGTTTGAGAATTTACCCTATACGATATACGATAAAAAAGATTTTTTCGCCCCATTTGCCAGTGGATCAGCAAAGTTTGACACTATGATTGTTTGTCCTTGCTCGATGGGAACCATGGCACGCATTGCAAGTGGCGTTTCGGACGATCTGATAACCAGAGCTGCGGACGTGGTATTGAAAGAGCGTCGAAAACTCATTTTAGTTGTTCGTGACACTCCATATAGCTTGATTCACATCAACAACATGAAGACGATAACAGAAGCAGGCGGAATTATTTGTCCGGCCTCACCTTCTTTTTACTCCCGCCCAAAAGATTTTCGTGCTCTGGCTGCTACTGTTATCGATCGTGTGATTGATCTGGCCGGATTGCAACATTCGAGCTACCGGTGGTCGGAATAAGATAGTAAAGACTTATTATTAATATTCGATCTGGTCTGAGTTCAAGGTTTAAAGTCGAAGGTTAAAAGGTTGACCATTCAAGATTTAAAATTCAAGTCTGAAAGATCAAAGTTCAAGGTTCAAAGATTGGCTATTCAAGATTTAAAATTCAAGATTCAATTGTGTTTTTTAACGGATTGAAAAGTGCTTTTTATTATTTTTGATTAGTGCAGCCATCCTCCATTCACGTTAATACTAACCTCATACGGTCTGAAGCGGAGCGACTTGGGTTTTCTTTCTGTGGATTTTCTAAAGCTGAATTCTTAGAGGAAGAAGCTCCTCGATTAGAGCAATGGCTGTTGGAAAACCGCCACGGAAAGATGGGCTATATGGAACGTCACTTTGACGAGCGACTGGATCCAAGAAAATTAGTGGATGGTGCACGTACAGTAATCTCATTACTCTATAATTATTTTCCCTCAGAAAAGATAGTAGCCGACGGAGTTCCGAAAATCTCTTCGTATGCCTATGGGGAAGATTATCACTTCGTAGTAAAAGATAAACTTTTCGAACTTTTGTCGTTTATCCGCGAGAATGTTGGGGATGTGAACGGCCGTGCCTTTGTCGATTCTGCACCAGTATTAGAAAAAGCCTGGGCAGCTAAAAGTGGGCTGGGATGGGTTGGTAAAAACGCAAACCTGATTACGCGAACGCACGGTAGTTTTTTGTTCGTGGCGGAATTGATTTTAGACCTTGAACTATTACCCGATGGTCCGCTGCAGGATTATTGCGGCACCTGTACTAAATGCATCGATGCATGCCCAACAGAAGCTATCATTAAACCACGGGTAGTCGATGGCAGCAAGTGCATTTCCTATTTTACGATTGAACTAAAAGAAGAAATACCGGCTGAAATGGCCGGCAAATTTGGCGATTGGGTTTTCGGTTGTGATGTGTGCCAGGATGTTTGTCCGTGGAACCGTTTTTCAAAAGCGCACCAGCAGCCACGATTTACTCCAAAATCAGAATGGACTAGCTGGACTAATGATCAATGGGAAGAAATTACAGAGGATGTATTCCGCAGCATCTTCAAAGATTCGCCATTGAAGCGAACCGGCTATAAAGGGTTTAAGAGAAACCTGGAGTTTAGGAAGAGAATTTCCTGAAAACTTCCAGAATGGTATCCGAATACATCGTGAAGGTGGCAAAACACCAAATCTTCAACAGACGCCTTTCGTCTTTACGAAGCGTTTGAACTGCTTTTATCAACTCTTTACGGAAGAGACCTTTGTCAAAACTGACTTTGGTGAGGATTTGCTTGGTGTATTCAAACATGGTTTTAAGCGTTCCTGGTTAAAGTAATACTAATATACATCTTTGCCACTTTCGCGTCAAGCAAAAGTTATCAAAAACTGTTCAAATGAAAGAAATTCCTTGTTTTTGCAAAGTTCAAGGTTCAAAAAGTTCAAAGTTTAAGGTTTAAATTTCATGGGGAGTCGAAGCAGTGCTTTTTGAACTTTCAACTTTAAACCTTGAACTACTATCTCTATCCGTGTTCATATTTAAAATTCAACATTCAATAAGTTCACAATTGTAACAATCTGGAATATTAAATTTTGAATCATGAATAAAAATATGATACCTTTGTGATATCTTTTTAATATCACATAAAATGACTCAAGAAAAATCCTTTCGACCCATTTCCGGATACCTCATGGTGTTTGCATTTGTCGCCCTGGTACTCACCGCTGTTTTCTTCGGGCAAAATCAACAGCAACTAGAAGCCGGAATTTGTATATTACTTGCTATTCTACTTCTTCCTGGCTTTCTGGTAATCAATCCCAATTCTGCACGGGTTCTTGTGCTATTTGGAGACTATAAAGGCACCATAAAATCGAACGGTTTCTTTTGGGTAAACCCATTGATGATGAAGTCGATCATCTCCTTACGCGCCCGCAACCTGAACGGTCAGTCGTTGAAGGTGAATGATAAAATGGGCAATCCCATTGAGATTGCGGCGGTAATCGTATGGCAGGTGGAAGACACTGCTAAAGCAGTCTTTGAAGTAAACGATTATAATAGCTACGTATCCATACAAAGTGAAGCTGCTGTCCGCCACCTGGCGGGGCGCTGTCCATACGATAATCTGGAAGACGAACATGCCGAGGTCACCTTACGTGGATCGTCTGATAAAGTCGTTGATATGCTGGAAGCGGAATTGAACGAGCGATTACGACCTGCAGGAATACGTGTAATGGAAGCACGAATTTCTCATTTGGCTTATGCTCCGGAAATAGCCGGTGCTATGTTGCAACGACAACAAGCTACCGCAGTTGTTGCAGCACGTAAGCAGATCGTGGAAGGTGCCGTTGGAATGGTGGAATTAGCGTTACAACGTTTATCAGAAAGAGAAGTTGTTCATTTAGACGAAGAGAGAAAAGCAGCCATGGTGAGCAATTTACTGGTGGTATTATGCGGCGATAAAAATGTAAACCCGGTCGTTAATGCCGGCACATTACACAACTAAAACTTGCGCTTTCGCTATTAATGGCTTCAGAAAAAAAAGCATTTGTCTTGCGTGTTCAGCCCGACATTCTGAAAGGAATGGAGAAATGGGCTGCAGATGAATTCAGAAGTGTCAATGGACAGATTGAATATCTGCTTCAACAAGCATTGAAAGACAGCGGCAGATGGAAAGAAAAGAAAACGAAAAAGGAGAATTAACTAAATAATGTTCCTTCGTCGCGTCGGTATGTTTTGCCAAGATGTTTATACGCAAACTCCGTTGCTTCCCGGCCGCGTGGCGTTCTTTTGAGGTAACCTTCCTGAATAAGAAACGGTTCATATACTTCTTCAATAGTTCCCGCCTCCTCGCCTACTGCAGTAGCAATAGTTGTTAAGCCAACCGGTCCACCTTTGAACTTCTCGATGATAACCTGCAAAATACGGTTGTCCATTTCATCAAGTCCATGTTGATCGACGTTTAGTGCCGACAAGCCGTACTTGGCAATTTCCTGATCGATAACTCCGTTCCCTTTTATTTGTGCAAAGTCACGAACACGACGCAACAGCGCATTTGCAATTCGAGGAGTACCACGACTGCGTCGAGCTATTTCCAACGCCGCTGCATCATCAATTTCAACCTGCAGGATTCCTGAAGCACGTTTGATAATCCCCTTTAAAAGGGAAGCATCGTAATATTCGAGACGTGAATTGATGCCAAACCTTGCGCGAAGCGGCGCAGTCAAAAGTCCGGAACGTGTAGTCGCACCAATCAGTGTGAAAGGATTGAGTTTAATTTGTACCGACCGTGCATTCGGTCCGGTTTCAATCATGATATCAATCTTAAAATCCTCCATAGCAGAATACAAGTACTCCTCTACGATAGGACTCAAGCGATGAATCTCGTCAATAAATAATACGTCATTCCGCTCCAGGTTAGTTAGCAATCCGGCTAAATCGCCGGGCTTATCGAGCACGGGCCCCGAAGTAGTGCGAATATTTACGCCAAGTTCATTGGCAACAATGTATGCCAATGTTGTTTTTCCAAGTCCGGGAGGTCCGTGTAAAAGGACATGATCCAGCGACTCGTCACGCAATCGTGCGGCTTCCACGAACACACGAAGGTTTTCAAGAATAGCACCTTGTCCGGAAAAATCTTCGAATGCCTGCGGACGCAGTGCTTTTTCAATTTCTTTTTCGCCGGAAGAAAAATTAGTTCCGGAAGGATCCAGGTTTGGATTGGACATGATAAGGTAAAGATAAGAAGCTTATCCGAAGGTTGGTAACCACATGAAAAGAATCACTTATTGTTTTTCCCCTGTAATCCGTTAGGAAATACCGAACGATATGCTTCATCCAAAAAGAGCTTTATTCCTGCAGAAAACAATGGAGCACTAAAGTCTTCCCGTAATTCTTTGGAAGAATATAACGTGAATCGGTAACCTAGCGCAGCACCGATACCCAACCATTGAAACAATGAATACTGAGCTGTAACAGAAGGCTGATAAAAAACTAACGCTACATCCGGCGTTTCTAACCATCGGCCATCACCACGTTGACTTAAGTAGCGATAATGAGCGCCGCCAATACCAACATCTACCGGGAAAACAGAAAACTGCCACGGGAATTCATTGTAAAAAATATATTCTGCTGTAATTGAAAAAAAGCTTGCCTCCAATTTTCCGTTAGTCACCGTTTTAATCGTGTCTTCCATCACTTCGATAGTAGACACCACTTTGTTAGGACGCAACGAGAAAAAACCGGTTCCGAATTTTATTCGGCGGTTATAATTCAATCCCATTCTGAAGCCCGAGAGGTTCACCAATTCATCGCTGATAAAGGTGTACGATGTACCCAGATTAAGAAAAAATCGTGGCTTTTGTGCTAAGCTGTAGCGAAGTGTATCCGTCCAATTATTATTTCGTGCAATATTACTTTTAGGTAAAACCAAAAGTAAAAGAGAAAAAAATAATAGCAGCCGGAAACGGATCCGCATAAGTAAGTATCGTTAACGCTTTTCAACGGCCTCTGAAACTATGAGCTTTTTGCCCACAAGTTCACGACCGTTCAACCCCTCTATCGCCTTTACGGCTTCTTCTTTTTTACTGAATTCCACAAAGCCAAAACCTTTTGACTCCCAGGTTATGCGATCGTAAACAATCTTGGTACTCACCACATCGCCATACTGGCGAAAAATGGATTCAAGTAGCATTTCATTTACATCGTCGGCAATATTTTTAACAAATAGCTTCATCGTTATTCAGTGTAGAGTACATCTATATTACCACTCGTCAAGGGCAGCGACGTAGCGAAAAGCGGATTGCGCAAAACGACATTAAAGCGTGCCTTGAATGAATTGGTAGCTGTATTATTTTGTGTAATGACAATCTCACCAGGATTATCATCGGTTGATTCGTAAGCCATTCCCATATTATCGATGTAAAGTACATGATTGACATCGGTTCCCATCGAATAAACACCGGGAGCAACATCATCCAGTTCCAATAAAATAGAAGCTCCATCAAATGTTTGTCCGAAAACAGTCATTTGAATTCCGCTATAATCAGCAAAACAAATTGAATCAGCACACCACGTTACATTGTTGAGCGTGGCAGAAACTTTATTCGGCAATAAACTTGTACAGGAAGTAGTATTGTTGTTTCCTGAGTTGTTGTCAGAATCACTGTCTTTTTTACAAGACCAGGATATCATCACAATAGCAATTAACAGAAGTCGAAGGGTATTTTTCATAAGTATTGGGGTATTGTACAGCAAATATATCCACTATTCTTGAACTTCCTTATCTTCGAACCAATCAAAAGTTAACTACCATGTTGAGGATTTCAAGTTTACAAGATTACGAATTGGCGTACCGGAAAAGTGTTGAAAATCCCGAAAATTTCTGGAGCGAAATTGCAGAGTCATTTGTGTGGAAAAAATCATGGGACAACCTTTTAACATGGAACTTTGATGAGCCAAATGTACGTTGGTTTGAAGGAGGAAAACTCAATATCACCGAAAATTGTCTGGACCGTCATCTTCAAATGCTTGGCAACAAGCCAGCCATCATATGGGAGCCTAATGATCCTTCTGAAAAAAGCCGGACGCTTACGTACAAAGAACTTCACGAGCAGGTTTGCCAATTTTCCAATGTCCTGTTGAATAATGGCGCCCAAAAAGGTGACCGAATTTGTATTTACATGCCGATGGTACCGGAAGCAACTATTGCTATGCTGGCTTGTGCGCGAATTGGTGCCATTCACTCCGTGGTCTTTGCAGGATTCTCCGCTCAGTCACTCAGTGACCGTATACAGGACAGTGATTGTAGCCTAGTAATTACGAGCGATGGTGCATGGCGAGGAGCCAAAGAAATTCCTATCAAAGAGGTAGTTGATGAAGCATTAAAAGTTTGTCCAACGGTAAAGCGGGTGATAATGCTGGAGAGAACGGGTGC
>JBEGUX010000234.1:0-2898 GCA_041178685.1 Bacteroidota bacterium | reverse complement strand
AAATCGTAGACGAATCCGTGCCTTCAGCTTTTGTTTTACCGGTTGATGCTATTCAAAAGTCGAGTGATGGCGAATTTGTTTATGTAGCCATCAAAGAAGGCAACAAAACAATAGCAAAGCGCCGAGCAGTCAAATCAGGAATTACCTACAACGGAATGACGCATGTAGCAGAAGGATTAGTTGCAGGCGACCAAGTCATAACTACCGGATATCAGGGAATTATTGACGGAGACGTCATCTCCCTATAATAAAGTGATATTCCTGCTAAACCATTGTGAAGTCAACTGAAATGAAAGAAGAAATAAAGAAAGAATTTAAGCCATCCTCTTGGGCAATCAATAATAAAGTAGCGACGTTTGTCATCACGTTGTTATTGTTGTTGGCAGGAATTCAAGCTTATCAAAATCTCCCTAAGGAAAATTTTCCTGACATCTCTCTTCCAAACATTTATGTCAGCGTAATTTATCCCGGAACATCTCCAAAAGATATGGAGAATCTTATTGTGCGCCCTATTGAGAAAGAATGTAAGAGCATAGCGGGAGTAAAAAAAATAAAAAGCAATTCACTACAGGATTACTGCAATATTATTGTAGAGTTTAATTCTGATACGAAGATCGATGAAGCAAAACAGAAAGTAAAAGATGCTGTTGATCGCGCAAAAAAAGATCTCCCCAAAGACTTAAAAAATGATCCGGAAATCATGGACATCAACTTTGCAGACCTTCCGGTGATGCAGGTAAATATCAGCGGCGACTACGACTTGAATACACTCAAGGAATATGCCGATGATGCAAAAGACCGCCTGGAAGCGATGAAAGAAATTAAAAAGGTAGATGTCATCGGCGCCCTGGAGCGTGAAATTCAGATCGATGTAGATATGCTTAAGATGCAAGCCGCAGGTTTAACATTGGGTGATATTGCGCGTGCTGTACAAACCGAAAATCTTACTATTCCCGGTGGTGCTGTAAGAATGGATGGCGTTCGCCGGTCACTGAGTGTATCGGGAGAATTCAGAAGCGTAGAACAAATAAGGAATTTGAGCCTTACCTCCATGCAAGGAAGCGCTGTTTACCTGGGAGAAATTGCGGATGTACGCGATGCTTTCAAAGAACAACAAAGCTATGCCCGCTTGGACAAAAAAAATGTAATCACGCTGAATATAATAAAGCGTAAAGGCGAAAACCTGATTGAGACATCTGACAAAATTGTCGCTCTGATGGATGAGTTAGGAGAAAACGATTGGCCGAAAGATATTAAAGTAACTCTAACCGGTGATCAGAGTGAGCAAACAAGAACTACTCTTCATGATTTGATCAATACTATTATTATTGGTTTCATTTTGGTTTTCGTCATTCTGATGTTTTTCATGGGCACCACTAACGCCTTCTTTGTTGCTCTTTCTGTGCCACTTTCGATGTGTCTTGCATTCTTAGTAATGCCAACGATAGGATTCACCCTGAACATGATCGTTTTATTTTCATTTCTGCTCGCTCTTGGAATCGTAGTTGATGATGCGATTGTAGTAATTGAAAATACTCACAGGATATTCGCTAATGGAAAACGAAATATTGTTGAAGCTGCAAAATTAGCGGCAGGAGAAGTATTTCTTCCAGTTCTTTCAGGAACACTAACGACACTCGCTCCATTTGTACCACTTCTATTTTGGAAAGGCGTTATCGGAAAATTCATGTTCTTCCTGCCGGTTACATTGATAATCACTTTGACCGCATCATTGCTCGTAGCCTACATTATTAATCCGGTTTTTGCGGTGCAATTCATGAAGCCACATCATCAAGAAGAGAAAAAAAGCATTAAGCCATCACTCATCATTCTAGGGATAGCCATACTTATTGGCTATACGATTAGCTTCGGAACAGGTAATTTCGCTGTACTTTGCTTGTTATTTTTCCTCGCCAATCATTTCTGGCTACGACATGTCATACGTAAATTCCAGGAAAAATCCTGGCCTGCCTTTCAGAACAAATACCGTAAGTTACTTGTATGGTGCTTACATCGTCCATGGAAAATGGTTATCGGAACGGTTGCTTTGTTCATCATCTCAATAGTCATGCTTGGCATGCGTAATGGTGGAGTAAGCTTTTTTCCTACTGCAGATCCCAACTTTGTATATGTTTATACAAGTTTACCTGTAGGTACAGACCAATCCTACACAGACTCCGTAACAAAGATTCTTGAAGAACGTGTATATAAAGCCATTAACTGGCCTAATCCAATCGTCAAATCTGTAATTACGAATGTCACAGTCGCTGTAACTGATCCACAAGACGAAGACCAGGGGGATTATCCAAACAAGAGTAAAATCTCTGTAGCATTTGTAGAATTCGGCCAGCGCAAAGGCGAATCCACTGTTAAATACCTCGATAAAATTCGGGAAGTCGTTAAAGGAATTCCGGGAGCAGAAGTAACAGTTGCACAGGAACAAGGCGGCCCTCCTGTAGGAAAGCCTATTAATATTGAAGTGAGTGGCGACAACTACGAAGAACTTGTTTACGCCAGCAAAGGACTGCTTCGTTATTTAGATTCGCTAAAGATTGAGGGTGTGGAAGAATTGCGTAGCGATTTGCAAGACCGTAAACCACAAATTGTATTCAATATTGATCGTGAACGAGCCAACCGTGAAGGAATTTCAACCTACGCCATCGGCAATGAAATTTATCTTGGCGTACTAGGAACAGACATTTCTAAATTCCGCGATGTTAAAGACGACCACAACATTGTACTAAAGTATAAAGACGAGCAACGCTATAACATAGACATGTTACGGAATCTTAAAATTCTTTACCGTGACATGAGTATGGGCGGAATGATACGCGATGTACCTCTCTCCTCTTTTGCAGAAATAAAGTATTCTGATACGTACGGAGTTATAAAACGAAA
>JBEGUX010000233.1:0-13484 GCA_041178685.1 Bacteroidota bacterium | reverse complement strand
TCTCTCGGAGCAAGAAATTATTTCATCTTGCTGCAATTTCTTATTGAAGCGATTTTCCTTTGTATTCTGGGTGGCACTGCTGGCTTACTGATGGTTTATGGTCTTGCAGAAGCTGCTACCTCGGCGATGGATTTTGATCTCTCCCTAACTACAGGAAATGTGATTAGCGGTGTTATTATCTCCGCCAGCATAGGCTTGATAAGTGGTTTTATTCCTGCCATGCAAGCATCTCAAATGAATCCGGTGGATGCCATTCGTTCTGTCTGATTAAGCGTACCTACTTTCTTTTCGCTGCTTTTTTATAAGTTTGTGCTAAGTACTCTTCCGTATGCCTGCAAGAACATCTTTATATATACGATTTGTATTCCTAATCGCATCAACTGCATCAGCATCCATCCTGCTCTTTTCAGGTTGCGGATCAGATCGTGCCGGAGATGAAATTGGCACCATCCGTGGCAATCAATTCCCGGAAAAATATACTGTCAGAAATAGCGATGTTTTTACTGTCGCCGGACTGAACGGTCCTGAAGATCAATCAGCCTTTGAGGTACAACAAAAAACATCCTGGAAAAATTACGAAGCGGGCTCCGTTTCTCGCATAGCGATTCTGCTCACTGATACTGCTTCTTCCTGGTTAGGATTGGCCCACGGATTAAAAACCATTGGTGTACCATTCATCATCACCGATAATTACCAGCGAGCACTGCAGCACAAAGTAGTGCTTGTTTACCCGATTATCTCCGGTGCCAACCTCTCTGCAGAAGCATTGCAAGCACTGGCAGCATTTCCCCGAAATGGCGGAACTCTTATTGGCACTCAAGTCTTGGGAGCATTAAACGAAGTCTTCGGCTTTACTGAAGCAACACCATCTCGTCAGCATTTTGAAATAGTGATCAATAATGATTCTTCAGAAATTGCAAAAGAGTTCACCGATCCAAAAGAAGTTCGTCTATCTCTAGGTGACAAAGAAAGATTCAAAGAAACAATTGGAACATACAGCTACACGAAAAATATTCTGCCACCTGTAGCTACTTACGAAGATAAATCAACCGCTATTTCACGGCGTTATTATGAGAAAGGCAAAGCGTATGCGTTGGGCTTTGATATCGGATACATGATTCTCAAGGGACAAAATGTAAGACACGAACACTGGAACCGATCCGATGCCAATGATTTTGAGCCCGGCATGGACATTCTGCTTCGCCTTTTGAAAAATATTTATCTGGATGACGAGCCCGATGCAGCGTATGTCTGCACCGTACCCTATAACAAAGAATTGTCGGTCGTCCTAACGCACAACATTAATTATAAAAATGCACTGAATAAAAGTTTGGAGCTGGCAAAACTGGAGAAAGCAGCAGGTATTCGTTCCTCTTATTTTATACAGACCAAATACATCAACGACCGACAGAAAGCCATTTTCTCCTCCGCTGCCGACTTTGAAAAGATTGGCGAATTGGCTGCAGCGGGCATGGACATTCAAAGCAATACAGTCAGCGGATCCTATTACTTCGATCAATTCGAACAAGGGAGCGGTACTGAAGTTTATCCATCCTACAAACCGTATGCGCTTGCCTTTGAGAAAACGTACGCAGGAACCATCTTTGGTGAAATGCGTGTAAGTCGTTTTTTGATTGATAAATATGCAAAGACCACGAACGCGCTCGCATTCCGTTCGTCTTATCAATACACGCCATTCACGTATCCACAAAGTCTTTTATCATCAGGCTACCGATTTGGATCAACTATTCCTGCGAATATGGCACTCACCCATTTCCCGGTGCAATTGACGTACAATCGTGAATACGACCAGGAAATAGAAGCTTTTGAATTTCCTATTACCGATGATGACGAACTCCCACCGTTTGATGTTTCTACGCGCAGCAACCAAGCAATTCAACTTGCCAATCGAATTGCACGTTACGGCGGCTGCTATATTGGACAAGTGCATCCATCGCAAAAAGGATGGCAAGTAGAGAAAGAATTCATTGCCAAATTAAAAAACCGTGCTTGGTTCGGATCACTGGGCGACTTCGGATTGTGGTGGACAGCTCGAAACGCAGTCACCATCGATGTACGGCGCGACGGCGACAAACGCGTGGTTATGGTAAACGTTCCTAAACGTATGGAAGGACTTGCTTTGATGATGCCACTTCGCTCAACACCAGTTGCTGTGGAAGGCGGCGGCGCTCATTCTATTGATGGCAAACTGATCATTTTTGAAATTGCCGAAGGGCCAATTAAAATTACGCTCGACAACTAAACCAGTTGCAACAAACCGGCCATCTTACGCAACATCGTATTCATAGCTTCAACAGAAGCAACCGGAGAAACAGTTATCGATAACTTTTCACGATCCTGACGCATCTTACACAGCTGAGCATTGGATTGCACATATTTCAAAATCGAGGAGAACATCTCCGACTGATAGAAATGTGAAGCAGGATTACTGACAAAGTAGCCAACGAATTTTTTATTCTTCAACACGATCTTCTCGAAGCCCAGCTGTTCGGCCAACCAGCGCAGACGAATCGTATTCATCAACTCAACTGCCGGCTGTGGCAATGGTCCGAAGCGATCGCGCAATTGATCTTCAAAGGCAACCAATTTTTCCTCATCCTGGATGTTATCCAGATCACGGTATAAAATCAATCGTTCTGTAACACTATTCACATAATCGGAAGGCAGAAGAATCTCAAGATCCGTATCAATCTGGCAATCGCTGACGTACTTTCTCTTTTCAGCTAACTCTTCTTTATATAAATCAGCAAATTCGTTCTCTTTCAACTCCTGCAATGCTTCGTCCAGAATTTTCTGATACATCTCGTACCCAATCTCCGTAATAAATCCACTTTGCTCGCCACCCAACAGATTACCGGCGCCGCGAATATCAAGGTCACGCATGGCGATATTGAATCCGGAGCCCAAATCTGAAAATTCTTCAATGGCTTTTAAACGTTGGCGCGCCTCAGCAGTCAACACTGTTGTAGGCGGTGTCAGCAAATAACAAAATGCTTTCTTGTTAGATCGGCCAACACGTCCACGCATCTGATGCAGGTCGCTTAATCCGAAATTTTGTGCTTGATTGATGATGATCGTATTCGCATTGGGAATATCCAATCCGGACTCAATGATCGTAGTCGAGACCAGGATATCGTATTCTCCTTCAATAAACCCCAACATGATTTCCTCGAGCTTATCACCGTCCATTTGTCCATGGCCAACGGCAACACGCACTTCAGGAAGCAAACTGCGAATCATATCCGCCATCTCGTGAATATCTGAAACACGATTGTGAACAAAGAAGACTTGTCCACCACGCGACAATTCAAAATCGATGGCATCGCGGATAATTTTTTCGCCGAATACGTGTAATTCTGTGGAGACGGGATAACGGTTAGGCGGTGGCGTATTGATAATACTCAAGTCGCGTGCGCCCATTAGTGAAAACTGCAACGTACGCGGAATCGGCGTGGCGGTCAGTGTAAGCGTATCCACCTGCACACGTAAAGCCTTGAGTCGTTCTTTGGCCGCTACCCCAAACTTTTGCTCCTCGTCGATGATCATCAGGCCGAGGTCTTTGAACTTCACATCTTTGCTGATCAAACGGTGTGTCCCGATAATTATATCCACTTTTCCGTTGGCCAATGCAGCCAATGTCTCTTTCTGCTTTTGTGCAGACTTGAACCGGTTGATATAATCTATGGTACATGGCAGCTCTTTCATCCGCTCTTTAAACGTCTTATAATGCTGAAGAGCAAGTATCGTTGTTGGCACCAGTACAGCCACCTGCTTTCCATCGGCGATAGCCTTACAAGCCGCACGGATGGCAATCTCTGTTTTGCCGAAGCCAACATCTCCACAAACGAGTCGATCCATTGGAAAGCCACGTTCCATGTCGCGCTTTACATCTTTGGTCGCTTTTAATTGATCCGGCGTATCCTCGTATATAAAACTTGCTTCCAGTTCGGTTTGCAAATAGGTATCAGGTGCGAAAGCAAATCCTTTTGTTGCCTTACGTTTCGCATACAAAGCAATCAATTCTTTGGCGATGTCTTTTACACGGCGCTTCGTTTTCGACTTAAGCGTTGTCCAAGCCGTAGAACCCAGCTTATGCAAGGAAGGAGCTGTTCCGTCCTTTCCTGAATAACGCGCAATACGATGCAACGAATGAATGCTGACATATAAAATATCATTGTCCTTGTACACTAGTCGAACCGCTTCCTGCGGTTTTCCATTCACCTGGATAGTTTCCAATCCGGCAAAGCGGCCGATACCGTGATCGATGTGCGTCACAAAATCGCCCGGCTTTAAACTATAGATTTCCTTGATGGTGAGCGCTTCACTGCGGCTGTAATTCTTGCGCAACCGAAAACGATGATATCGATCAAAAATCTGATGATCGGTATAACAAGCCAGCTCCGTGTCACGATCGATAAATCCCTCGTGAAGACTTAAACAAAGCGATGTAAACTCAACATGATGAGTGCCCGGATGCTTCTTCTCCAAATCTTCAAAAATGGAATAGAGCCGCTCCACTTGACGAGGGGAATCAGCCAGCAGAATATTTTTAATCCGGGATGCTGCGTTTTTTTGAAGATCCTTAATGAGGAGCTCAAAATTCTTGTTGAAAGAAGGTTGCGGCGAGCTATTGAAACTAAAGTCGCGCTCGAATGAAGTGAAATGATAACGGTTACCAAATTCTATGGAAGAAAATCGATCCAATTGATTTGATAATTCCTCGATAGAGAGAAAAACTCGTGTGAGCTCTGATGCTGCATACGTTTTATGACTATCGACTTCCTCCGCAGACAATTTCAATCCATTTTCAATGGTCTGCAGCGAAGACGGCAAATCCTTGGACCAGATCAAACTATTAGAAGGAACAAACTCTAAAAAAGAGGAGCGTGCTTCTTCCGGCAATTGGGTTTGCACGTCCGGTAAAATAGAGACGTGATTCATGGCAGTCACCGACAATTGCGATTCCGGATCAAAGGTGCGGATGCTCTCCACTTCATCGCCAAAAAACTCAATACGATAAGGCAGCTCATTGGCAAATGAAAAAATATCGACAATGCCACCACGTACAGTAAACTCACCTGCTTGTGCCACGAAATCTACATTTTCAAATCCGTGATGAAGCAGGAATTCATTAATGAAATCAGTAGTTATTTTTTCTCCTTTTCGTAATTCAATAGAATGTTGCGAAAGTCCTTTCCGATTAATGACACGTTCAGCTAGTGCTTCCGGGAAAGTAACAATAGGTTGTTTGGTTCCACGGCTAACTTTACTAAGTACTTCTGCACGAAGCAGGATATTACCTTTATCGGTTTCAGCAAGATCGAATGGCTTTTTATAAGTAGCCGGAAAAAACAACACCTGATTTTCTCCAAGCAAATTCTCCAGATCATTTAAAAAATAGGAGGCACTCTCCTGATCAGGCAAAATAAATAATGTTGGTAGTTCAGAAATGCCTGAAAAAGCGGCAGCAACCATAGAATAAAGAGAACCGCAAATACCAGTCAGGCGGAAACGCCGAATATCGGGTCCGCTAAAAGAAGATTGGAGATCAACAAGCGCCGGCCGGGAACGATAAATTCCCAGCAATTCTTCTCTGGTCACACACAAAGAACAACCCTAAGAGGAAGTTGTTCAAGGGCAAAAGTCGTAAAAATTTGATAAAGGTTCAGTATTACACGGCATCCACCTGCGAAAATTTTGCCATAAATTCTTCCGCCATACTCACCATAGAAGCAGAACCGATAAATAGCGGCGTACGCTGATGTAGCGATGAGGGGTGAATATCTAAAATACGGCGGAAACCATCGGAAGCTTTACCTCCCGCTTGCTCGATAAGGAATGCTAACGGATTACATTCGTACAACAAACGCAGCTTTCCTTTTGGAGAATTATGGGTAGAGGGATAAATGAAGACGCCTCCCTTTAGAAGATTGCGGTGAAAGTCGGCTACCAACGATCCGATATAGCGGGAAGAATAGGGACGATTCGTTGGCGGGTCAATCGCCTGACAATATTTGATGTATTGCTTTACGCCATCAGGGAAATGGACGTAATTACCTTCGTTGATTGAATAAATTTTACCGGTCTCCGGACATTTCATATCCGGATGAGAAAGGCAGAATTCACCGATACTTGGATCCAATGTAAATCCATTTACCCCTTTTCCTGTTGTATACACCAACATGGTTGACGAGCCATAGATAATGTACCCAGCAGCCACCTGCTCTTTACCCAATTGTAAATAATCCTTCTCCTCTGCTTGCCCGTTGAAGGTCATCCGTCTATAAATAGAAAATATGGTTCCGATAGAAACGTTGACATCAATATTAGAAGAGCCATCCAGCGGATCGACACAAACAACATATTTTGCATCCTTGGAAACCAAGGAATCAATGTGAATCAAACCTTCATTTTCCTCAGATGCAACTGCGCATGTTTCACCGCCTGCGCTCAGCGCAGAAATGAATTGCTCGTTGGCGTATACATCCAGCTTTTTCACCGCTTCTCCTTGGACATTCATGGTCCCGAATTCACCCAGTATATCTACCAAACCCGCTTTATTCACTTCGCGGTTCACAATTTTTGCAGCAATTCCAATATCGCGGAGCAAACGTGATAATTCACCTTTTGCATACGGGAAATCCGTTTGCCGTTCGATGATGAATTGTCCAAGCGTAGTAACCTGCTTTTTCATAAGGTGGCTTTTGTGGGTGCAAATATCTTAAAATCTTCAACTCATAGGGTAAAACTCGACAACGAAAAAGTACGAAAAAACGCCTGAAATTATACCTTTGAGCCGATATTCCCTTTCTATGAAAACGTCCTACCCGAAAGAAAAGATCAAAATCCTGCTACTGGAAAGCGTCCATCCTGCTTCCCTGCGTCTTCTGAAAAACAGCGGTTACGTTTCCGTAGAAACCGTTACCGGTGCAATGAGCGAAGCTGAACTGATTAAAAAGGTGAAAGATGTTCATCTTTTGGGCATTCGATCAAAAACTCAACTTACATCCCGCGTCATCGAGGCCGCGGATCGATTGATTGCCGTTGGTGCTTTCTGCATTGGCACCAACCAAATTGATATGGATGCATGCACAAGAAAAGGTATCGCAGTTTTTAATTCGCCCTTCTCCAACACTCGCTCCGTCGCC
Organism: Bacteroidota bacterium; assembly: GCA_041178685.1. Lineage (GTDB taxonomy): Bacteria > Bacteroidota > Bacteroidia > AKYH767-A > 2013-40CM-41-45 > Pollutiaquabacter. Next base: position 6,315 of record JBEGUX010000233.1, on the reverse strand, counting down.
GAGCTTGTCATTGCGCATTGCATCAACCTAATGCGACACGTTGTAGAGAAAAGTAATGCCGCACATCGTGGCGAATGGGATAAATCAAGCGCGGGTTGTTTTGAGGTACGAGGAAAAACATTGGGTATTGTCGGTTACGGCCATATCGGATCTCAGGTTTCTGTATTGGCAGAAACGCTGGGAATGCACGTTGCCTTTTACGACATCGAACCAAAATTGAGTCTTGGCAATGCACGCCCTGTTCGTTCGCTGGATGAATTACTAAAGCAATCTGACATCGTGACCTTACATGTTCCTGAAACGGCTGCTACCAAAGATTTAATGAATGCACAACGGCTTGCTAAGATGAAACGAGGTGCATTTTTAATCAATTACAGTCGCGGAAATGTTGTCGATTTGTTAGCACTGCGCAAGACAATTGATAAAGGCGCAATCTCAGGTGCCGCCATCGATGTGTTTCCGGCAGAACCAAAAACGAACAATGATGTTTTTGAAACACCGTTACAAGGACTTTCAAATGTTATCCTGACACCGCACATTGGTGGCTCAACGGTAGAAGCGCAGGAGAATATCGGACTGGATGTCACAAGCAAACTAATTCAATACCTGGAAACGGGATCAAGCACCGGATCGTTGTCAGTACCTGCACTCAGTCTTCCTGTCCAGCACGACACCCACCGCTTACTACACATACATGCTAACCGCCCCGGCGTCCTTGGTGAAATCAATTCAAAGCTTTCGAAACTGAAAGTAAATATCCTAGGACAATACCTGCAGACAAATACAGAGATTGGATATGTTGTAACTGATTGTGATAAAAACACTGCCGGCAAAGCACTGGAAGAACTGCAGAAAGTCAAGCACACCATTCGCGTCCGTAATCTTTATTAATCGCGATGGAAAATCTGATTATTCGTAAAGGGAGAAAAGAAGATCTACCTGCTGTATTGGAGTTGATCCGTGAATTAGCCTTGTTTGAAAAAGCACCGGAACAAGTTACCAATACACTGGAAGCTATGGAAATTGATGGCTTTGGCGAAAAACCTGTTTTTGGTTTACACGTCGCTGAGCTGAACCATGAAATTGTGGGTATGGCACTTTACTTTGTCAAATACTCCACCTGGAAAGGAAAAGGACTTTACCTCGACGATCTTTTCGTCACTGAGAAGCATCGCGGAAAAGGAATCGGAACAAAATTGTTACGCGCCTATTTGACTATAGCTAAAGAAATGAATGCCAATCAGGCGCACTGGCAGGTGTTGGACTGGAACACTCCCGCTATCGAGCTCTATGAAAAGATGGGCGCTTCCATTGAAAAGGAATGGCTGGATTGCAAACTAACAGCACAACAAATCCGAGAGTATTGATAGCATTATTTCGTACGGAGCAGTAATTAAACTATTTAATCATGTCCAACCATCAAAACACTCCCTCAATAGACACCTTTATCCGTATCATCTTGTTGATCGGACTTTTTACATGGTGCAGCCTTATTCTTGCTCCTTTTATTTTTATAGTCATTTGGGGAATGATCATCGCAGTAACAACTTTTCCGGCTTATCAGAAGTTGAACTCCGCACTTGGAAACAAAAGCCGCCTTTCTGCTTTAATTGTTCTCGTCACAGGCTTAGCAATGATTGGTATTCCCGGCTATTTCGTAGTAAGCAATGTTATCCTGACCGCCACGGAGTTAAAACATTCATTTGATGCAGGAACGTTGATTATCCCGCATCCACCGGATGAAGTCGAAACATGGCCGATCATCGGTAAAACGGTCCATGAGATCTGGTCGCTTGCTTCGAACAATCTGGGAGAAGTACTTACCAAATACGAAGATCGAATTATGTCGGCAGCCACCTGGACCGCCGGTTTCGTCGGAAGGCTCGGACTCGATCTATTAAAGTTTATTTTCTCTATTATTGTTGCTGCAATTTTATTAATGTACTCCGAAAAAGGGCGTAACCTTGCTCACGCTTTTTTTCATAAACTGATGGGACAACGCGGAGCCTCGTTTGCAGCGATTGCCGAAAAAACCATTCGTAATGTTGCGCGCGGCATTATTGGCGTTGCTTTTATTCAAGCTGCAGCAGCGGGTATCGGCTTCTTTCTGGGTGACATACCTTTTGCCGGACCATTGACGCTGATTTGTCTTATACTATGCATCATTCAGATTGGCGTTGGCATTGTCGTAATCCCGGTGATGATTTACGCCTTCAGTACGTTTAGCACCACGCACGCCGTATTACTTTCAATCTGGCTGCTGTTGATTTCGTTTTCAGATAATATCCTTAAACCAATCTTCCTTTCAAAAGGCGCACCTGTTCCCACCATTATTATCTTTTTGGGATCAATTGGCGGGTTCTTGTTATCGGGGTTAATCGGACTTTTCACGGGAGCTGTTATTTTAGCGCTAGGCTATAGACTGTTTATGAGCTGGATTGCTACGGATAGCACATTAAAAGCAGAAGATTAACTTTGCAGCGGCAAAGCACTATGAAAGTATTCAAATTCGGAGGAGCATCGGTGAAAGATGCTGCAGCAGTTAAAAATGTAGCAGCTATTCTTGAGCATTACCGTAAAGAACAACTCATCGTTGTAGTTTCAGCGATGGGAAAAACAACCAACGCACTTGAAAAAGTCGTAAATGCTTCTATCCAGCAAGCACCAAATCTCAACGAATTAATTGCGGAGGTGCGAGACTTTCACCTTCGCATAATTAATGATCTTGGGTTTCCAGCCAACCATTCGATTCACGATAAGCTCAACAACTGCTTTGTAGAGATCGACTGGAATACTGAAGGTGAAACGGATAAAGGATACAACTTTGTCTACGACCAAATCGTTTCGATGGGAGAATTGCTGGCGACACAAATCGTTAGCGATTATCTCGCCTTGAATGGACGTGCAAACACCTGGCTTGATGTGCGTGACGTTCTTATAACCGATAATACTTACCGAGAGGGAAAGGTAGATTGGGCTACCACTGAAGAACTTATCCGAAAAAAAACTCCTTCACTACTAGCCGCATCAACTTTAGTCATTACCCAGGGATTTATCGGTGCTACCACTGAAAACTATACGACAACGCTGGGACGGGAAGGATCAGACTATACCGCTGCAATTTTCTCGTATTGCCTGAAAGCATCGGAAATGGTAGTATGGAAAGATGTGCCGGGCGTGTTGAGTGCTGATCCTAAGTACTATGATGACGCAGTGAAGTTGGAGCAAATAAGCTATCGCGACGCTATTGAATTAACCTACTACGGCGCAACGGTTATTCACCCGAAAACGATTAAGCCGCTGGAAAACCGGCAAATACCAATGCGCGTTGCTTCATTTGTAGCACCTACCGATAAAGGGACACTGATTGGTGATTATCAAGCCACCAAGCCGCTGGTACCTTGTTTTATTTTTAAGCCCAATCAGATTTTATTTTCGATTTCCGCAAAAGATTTTTCCTTCATTGCTGAAGATAGCATCAGTGCTATTTTCAGTCTTTTCGTTAAACACCATGTCAAAGTAAACCTCATGCAGAACTCAGCGATCAGCTTTTCAGTTTGTATGGATAACGATCCGATGAAAATACCGGCACTTACCAGAGAGCTTTCATCAGCTTACAATGTGCGTTACAATGAAAATCTTCGACTGATTACTATCCGCCATTACTTCTCTTCAACAGTCGAGCAACTGACAAAAGGAAAAGAAATTCTACTTGAACAGAGAAGCCGTCAGACTGCACAACTGATCATCCGGGAAGACTGATCTTAAAAATATTCTAGTCACGAATGATTCTGGAAATGGTAACTTTTTCGCCCAGTATAGCCAATAAGTAGCAACCTGGCACAAGTTCGCTTGTTTCCAATTCTATCTGCTCATCAACTGTGCACAATTTACGTATCAACTCCCTACCGGAAATATCATACAGGACAACTTCGGTGGGCTTGCGATCTATGGACCAGGAAATAGTAATTTTATCAGTAAATGGATTAGGGAAAACGCGCACAAAACCACGTTCAGCATAATCAACTATTCCGGTGGCATTGACAGATACCTGCAAAGTATCACTGTAAAAACATTGTGAGTCGTCTTCAAATAAAATCACCGTACCTACTCCCGGCGTGTTCCACTGCACCTGAATTTCATGGGTCCCATTACCGGTTACCAACCAGCCATCTATAACCACCCACGTATAATTATGTCCTGCAATCGCAGGCACTTGATAGTTCATCGTCTGCCATTGATTAGCGATGGTCGGACCAGATATAGGACTTTGCGCGAATCCTACCATTGAAACAATGGAGAACACCGTAAGACTGTCACAGCCATTAACAGAACTCAAAGTATATTGATAAACATCCGCTGTATCGATTACTTGACCGCTGGGCAATACCAAAGTTTGGTCAACACAGAGATCTCGGTTCTCTGTGAAAGTGGGAGGAACGGAAATCGAAAGCAACGTTACGATGATACTGTCGCAGCCCTGAACTGTTTGAAAATTATTGACGTAGGTACCCGCGGCATTGACAGCGCTCCCATCCGGCAAATTATAACTCAAACCCGCACAAATTGTTGTATCAATCTGAATAGCGTACGAGGAATCAACTGCAAGCTCTACTGTAATCAGCGAATCACAATTACCGGAAGAAACAAAGTTTATAGGGTAAATACCAGGATCACTTACCGGAAATCCGTTGGGCAATAGGTAAACATCGCCATAACAAATTCTTTCAGCACGTTGAATACTGTACCGTGGATTAACGGAAAGATTAATTGTAAGTGTAGAATCACAATTATTAACTGTTACATAGTTGAATACAAATGTACCTGGGGTTGTGATTGGAGTTCCGGTAGGAAGGTAAAAAGTATCACCAAAACAAATTGACGTATTTAAGGTGTTAGAAATTACCTGCCCAACGAAAAGATCTATTACAACAGTAGAGTCGCAACCTTGAAACGTATTCAATGTAACTGAATATACACCGGCAGAGTCCACAATTGTGCCATCAGGAAGAATATAGGTACTCCCTTGACAAATTGAAACATTTTGTGAAACCACATATACCGGATTAAGCACAACAAAGGTTGTCACCACAGAGTCGCAGCCAAAAGTGGTTGTAAAAACACTAGTGTAAATACCTGCCGTATCAGTAAAATCGCCGCCCGGTAGCGACAATGAATCGCCTGTGCAAAGTTCAACCGTTCGGTAAATATCATACACCGGACGAACACTCACCGTATAGCGAACCACAGAATCACAACCATTAATGGTGAATAGATTGACTGTATATAACCCGGCGGTAGTTACGACACGTCCATCGGGCAACGCATAGGCGTCACCCTGGCAAATAGAAACCAAACGGTTTACATTGTATACCGGCTTGACAGAAAGATTGGTAACAATTACAGAATCACAACCTTCCAAAGTTTGTAGATTAGTCGTGTATATTCCGGGACTTGATACAATAACACCGTTAGGCAAGATGTGGGTAGTACCTTGACAAATAGTAACATTCCTGGTTATGTTGTAAACAGGATTGACAGTAAGCTCTGTAGTGACCACTGAGTCACACTGTACGCTAGACACTAATGTAACCGGATAACTTCCGGATATCGCAACCGATTGTCCATCGGGAAGATAAAAAACAGTGTCCTGACAAATGGTATCAAATACTACAAGTGAATATTCAGGGCGGACAGTTAATGTCGTGGTGACAATAGAGTCGCAATTCACACTGGAGATAAGTGTAACCGGATAAACACCTGCAATTGCGACCAAGTTGCCATTGGGAAGCTGATAGCTATCGCCACTACAAATAGAAGCACTGACCGGAGTGTTATAAACAGGACGAAGCGATAATACAGTCGTAATCACCGAGTCGCAGCCGTTGCTTGCTGTTACTGTTGTTACATACGTGCCGGCTGTACTCACTACCTGTCCATTTGGTAGCGTGTAGCTTTGTCCCTGACAACGTGAAATAGGATTGTTGACAGCATACGTCGGCTTGATGGTCAATACCGTTGTAATCACCGAGTCGCATCCGTTGCTGGCTGCTACTGTTGTAATATATGTCCCGGCTGTACTCACTACTTGTCCATTGGGCAGCGTATAGGTTTGACCCTGACAACGGGAGATGGGATTGTTGACTGCATATGTAGGTTTAATAGTCAACACTGTTGTAATCACGGAGTCGCAGCCATTGCTGGCTGCTACTGTTGTAACATATGTCCCGGCTGTACTCACTACTTGTCCATTCGGTAGCGTGTAGCTTTGTCCCTGACAACGTGAAATAGGATTGTTGACAGCATACGTCGGCT
>JBEGUX010000232.1:0-7454 GCA_041178685.1 Bacteroidota bacterium | reverse complement strand
GAAGCAGTGATGCAAATGCGTTGTTGATGGCAACGGTAATCTTTCGATGTGCTGCAAGACGAATTAATTCACTGGAATCAATTACTTGCCGGATGAAATCGGTGAAATTTTTTCCAGTCTTGGTTTCGGGTAGAATATTCTCTGCAGCGAGGAAGTTTCCACCTGAACGTTCTTTTAGTACCAATGAGGAGTAATCCGGTGAAATATGGATGTAGAGATCGCAAGCGCCGGCCCGACCGTTGGTGAGGGTTTCATCGATGACGCAAAAGCCATCTTGTTTTTCCAATTGGAGGAGTGGAGCGTTTTTCACAGCGGTTTACCTGTTTCAAAATTACGAAAATTCTACTAAGCCTTGTTATCTTGTATTGCTCAATGGTAGATAACCTTTAGGCTATTTATAGCGTAAAAAGGCCTTTAGCTATGTTAGAAGCAGTTATCAGCGGAATTACATTTGGACTGGCATTGGCATTCATGCTCGGCCCGGTATTTTTCACGTTGTTGCAAACTAGTATTCAGGAAGGATTTCGTGCGGGCGTTTATTTTGCTGCCGGGGTAATTTTCAGTGATCTGCTGCTCATTGTTATTTGCTATGTATTCGCATCCCAGGTTAACCTGATGAATAATCACCGTGATGAAATGGGAATCATTGGCGGACTAGTTCTTTGTGCATTTGGATTATTTCAGCTGCTGAAGAAAACTAAAGTGGTTGAGTTGCAAGACCGAAAAAAAGCTATTCATGCGCAGTATACATTGCGTGGATTTTTGCTGAATACATTGAATCCTATGGTGCTTTTATTCTGGTTGAGTGTAGTAGGAATTGTTGCGCTTCGTTCGCATTATTCTGCAGCAGATAGACTGACATTTTTCGCAAGCGTAGTGTGTACGGTCTTTACCACCGATCTTTTAAAAAGCTATTTGTCGGTTCGACTGAAAAGATTGCTTACCGAAAAAGCCATTCGTCGACTCAACTGGTTTACCGGCATCGTATTGATTGGCTTTGGTGCAGAAATGGTTATCCGCGTCTTGTTTTTCCAGTCCTAATTTTACCCAGCTGTACTTGGGTAAACACTGATTTTGGCTATATTTGTGCCCCGCAATGGACGCTTAGCTCAGCTGGTTTAGAGCATTACCTCGACAAGGTAAGGGTCACAGGTTCGAATCCTGTAGCGTCCACAAAAGCATTGAAAAGTCCGGCTGAACGACCGGGCTTTATTTTTTATAATAAGTGGGGCTTTTAATTCTTGGAGAGGAATTCTTTCCACTCCTCCAGTTGCGCTGCTTTCAATACGCGCGGGAATTTATGTTGACCTCCCAGTTTTCCTTTGGTGGTCATGAAGCCGTAAAATTTATCGACAGGTACTAATTCAAGTTTCAGGTCTTTCAATGCAGCACTTCGCTCTACAGCATAATCATCGTTGAGCTCGCAAAGCAGTTGATCCAAACGCTTAGATAACACTTGTGTGTCCGGAGCTGCATGTTGATTGATGCCTAGGTACCATTGGTGAGCAAATGATCCATCGGAAGGGACACCAGCCACACAAAACTCAGAGAATTCAACATTAAACTCTTCCGACAAACGGTCGACAGCCCGGTTCATGTTATCGACGGAGAGATGCTCTCCAACGAGACTTAAGAAATGCTTGGTGCGACCGGTGATGATGATCTCAGCGCGTTCAGCAGAAACAAAACGGATGGTATCTCCGATAAGATAGCGCCAGGCGCCTGCACAAGTACTTAATAAAATTGCGTAGTCAACACCTTCTTTTACTTCCCCGATGGTAACAGCTTTTGCATTAGGCAGCAATTCGCCGGCATCATTAAAATTTTGCTCATTGAAGGGAACGAATTCGTAGAAGATTCCGTTGTTTAGAATGAGTTTCATATAGCGCACATCCGGTTCATGCTGCAGTGCAATGAAGCCCTCCGATGCCGGATAAACTTCAATGAAATGAACGGGCTGTGAGAAAAATCGTGCAAATGTTTTACGATACGGTTCAAAGGCAACACCGCCGTGTACATAAACGCGGAGGTTAGGCCAGATTTCATGGATGGATTTTACATTATAGCGGTCCATGATTTTTTCAAAGAGCAATTGCACCCACGATGGAATGCCGGTGATAATACCGATGTCCCAATTCTTAGCTTGAAGTGTCATCTCTTCCAGCTTCAGGTTCCAATCCTTTTCACTACGCAGCTTTTTACCGGGCTTATAATAGCGCTGAAACCAAATTGGAACACGACGTGCAGATATGCCGCTGACATCTCCTTCGAAATAACCACCGTGTTTTTTTAAGTCCGTACTTCCACCGAGCCACAAAATCCCTTTTTCAAAAAACTCTGCCGGCAAATCGTACTTGCCAAGCGTGAGAATTTGCCGGATGCTTGCTTTCTTCAGCGACTTGATCATATCGTTCGTCACTGGAATATGCTTACTGGCAGATTCAGACGTTCCGGAAGAAAGCGCAAAATATTTTACATAGCCGGGCCAACAGACATCCGTTTCCTCTTTCAGACAACGGTGCCACCACCGGTCGTGCATCGAATTGTAATTATGAAAAGGTACTCGCTGTTGAAAGGCTTCTATCAAATTGCCTGAGGAGAGTGTTTGACTAAACTGGTATTGATGACCGAAGGCAGTAGTACTTGCTTTAGTCAACAAGCGACGAAGCTCTTTTTCCTGTTGACGTACAGGAGAAGACTTTCGTAGCCGGACACGGGATCCAAGCTTGAGTCCTTGTTTAATAAGAGCACCAATCAGTGGCATGCGTCAAAGGTAAATAATGAAGCGGGATGTACAAACGCACAACGGCGAGTGTTTCCACCCGCCGTTGTTTACTTCGTTGAAGGAAGTCGGAATTACATGTGCTTGATGATCTCGTCACCGAACTCAGAGCATTTTAGAAGAGTTGCTCCTTCCATAAGACGTTCGAAATCGTACGTAACACGCTTCGCGGCAATACTCTTTTCCATGCCGGCATAAATTAGGTTGGCTGCTTCAATCCATCCAAGGTGTTCGAGCAACATCGCGCCGGAGAGAATCACTGATCCCGGATTTACTTTATCCTGATTAGCATACTTTGGTGCAGTTCCGTGCGTAGCTTCGAAGATAGCGTGACCGGTGACGTAGTTGATGTTGGCACCTGGAGCGATTCCGATTCCACCAACTTGTGCTGCTAAAGCATCGCTAAGGTAATCGCCATTCAGGTTGAGTGTAGCGATCACATCGAAATCTTCCGGGCGTGTGAGTACTTGTTGTAAGGTGATATCAGCGATAGCGTCTTTCACCAAAACACGACCAGCTGCCAGAGCAGCTTTTTGTTCGTCGTTGGCAGCGGCTTCACCTTTTTCCTTTTTAGTACGTTCCCACTGTGACCAAGTGTAAACCTTATCACCAAATTCTTTTTCTGCCAGAGCATAACCCCAGTCGCGGAAGGCACCCTCGGTGAACTTCATAATGTTTCCCTTGTGAACGAGGGTTACGGATTTGCGTTGGTGTCGGATAGCATATTCAATGGAAGATTTAATCAGTCGCTCGGAGCCAAGTTTGGATACCGGCTTGAGCCCTAATCCAACCATCAACTGACCTGCTTCACTGCTACCGGACATTTGCTGGAATTCAGCAGCTTTAGCTTCGGTGCCAAAACGGATTTTATTGAATTCTTTTGGAAATTCTTTTTCCAAGAATTCCAGAACTTTTTTTGCTTCAGGAGAACCTGCTGTGAATTCAATGCCTGCATAGATATCTTCAGTATTTTCACGGAAGATGACCATGTCTACTGCCCCCGGATTTTTCACAGGTGAGGGAACACCTTCAAACCAACGAACCGGACGAAGACAAACATAGAGGTCGAGGATTTGACGAAGAGCTACATTCAATGAACGGATACCACCGCCTACGGGTGTGGTTAAAGGTCCTTTTATGCCGACAAGATATTCTTTGAAGGCGGCCAACGTTTCATCCGGCAACCAATTGCCGGTCTGGTTAAATGCCTTTTCGCCGGCAAGCACTTCTTTCCAAACAATCTTGCGCGAACCGCCGTAAGCTTTAGCCACACTGGCGTCCAGCACACGGACAGAGGCGTTCCAGATATCCGGACCGGTTCCGTCGCCTTCAATGAATGGAATGATAGGGTCGTTGGGGACATTCAGCTTCCCGCCCGACATGGTGATTTTGCTACCTGACATGATATTACGTGTTTAAAATGGTCGGCAAAAGTAGTTAGAATAGCGGGGTTAAACAATTTATGGGTGTTATTAGTTTGTTGTCTGTTCGGTCGGTTTAAGATTGTATTTTTGCCTCAGAATTGGCGATTTGTGAAGGTTTATAATTCCCTTGAAGAGTTCTCCCGGCTGGAAAATGCTGTGGTCACCATTGGCACGTTTGATGGCGTGCACATCGGCCACCGTCATATTATCCAGCGCCTGACGGAGCTTGCCCGTCAGACGAATGGCCAAACCGTGGTGCTGACATTTTTTCCCCATCCTCGGATGGTCCTGCAGCCCGACGACAATAACCTGAAGCTGATTACCACCATGCAGGAACGTGAGCAGTTATTACGGGCAATGGGTGTGGATCATTTGATTGTACAGCCGTTTGATAAAGATTTTTCACGATTGTCGGCCACAGAGTTTGTGAGGGATTTGCTGGTAAACCGTATTGGTATGAAAACCTTGGTGATTGGTTACGATCATCACTTTGGCAGAAACCGTGAAGGTTCATACAGAGATTTGGAAGAAATGGCGCCTCTTTATGGCTACCGGCTCGAAGAGATCCCGGAGCAGGTGGTGAGCGAGGTGGCGGTTAGTTCCACCAAAATCCGGCAGGCGTTAATTGCCGGCGATGTTGCGACAGCGGGCAAGTTGTTGGGACATGATTTTACGATTACCGGAAGTGTGGAGCGCGGCGATCAGATCGGTCGGACGATCGGTTTTCCTACCGCGAATATTGGTGTGAAAGAGGGTTATAAGCTCATACCTGCGGATGGTATTTATGCCGTACGCATTGTTTTAAACGAAAAGGCCTTAAAAGGGATGCTCTACATCGGTAACCGTCCGGTGGTAAATGGCACCAAGCAAAATATCGAGGTAAACATTTTTGACTTCAACGAGGAAATCTACGGTCAGCCGCTAGTGGTTCAGCTGGTAGCACGGTTGCGGGACGACAAAAAAATTCAATCCCTGGAAGAACTTAAAGTTTTGCTGGAAGAAGACCGTCTAAATGCAACAAAAATCCTCGGCTGACGTTCTTTAAAGGTGATGCATAGTCGCCTCTATTTTCTACTTACTTTTTTATTTGTTTTTACGCAATCGCCTTTTGCGAAAGCGCAGGAAGTTCCTGTGGATACGGCTTTCGTATTTCGCTCGTTGACGGAAGCGGCCAAAGATCCTTTGCGCGTCTATAAATTGAGTTTGAAGAATACCCGGCTTACTGAAATTCCGCCGGTCGTTTTTGAAATGACCAATCTTCGTTATTTGGATTTGAGCCGGAACCGTATTGATTCTATCTCTCCGGATATCGGCAAGCTGCAACAGTTAACGTATCTGAATTTGTCGAACAATTTGCTGAAGGAACTTCCTTCCGCTATCGGAGGATTATCGGAGTTGACCTACTTAGGACTTAATCGGAATTTGTTGGTTCAGCTTCCTCCTTCCATAGGTGATCTTGCTTCTCTCGAGGTACTTGAGTTGTGGGATAACGAGCTGGAAGATGTTCCGGATGAAATCGCTCGTTTACAAAACCTCAAAGTACTCGAGTTGCGCGGTATTTTATTTTCCGAGGAGCAACAAGCACGTATCGATGCACTAGTAGTGAAGTCGGCTAAAATTAATATGTCGCCGAGCTGTAACTGCAAGTGAGATTTAAATCTCTATGTGGAGATTTTAAAACCTCACCGTCACACCGCCCATAAAATTTATTCCTGCCTGCGGGTAGAAATAATTGGTGCCGTAGGTATAACCATTCGTACTATATAGCCGGTTCGTCAGGTTGTAGATGGCTCCACGAAAGGTTATCGCTTTTAATACGTTAATCTTTGGAGACCATTCCGCGCGTAAATCATGGAAGAGATAAGCAGCTAATTTCCGGTCTGCATTTTGCGTGTTGTCGAGGTATTGCTCTCCTACATATTTATTAGATAATGAAAACGACAACGATGAAAGTGGTTGCCAGGTAATAACGGCTGCACTGATGATTGCTGGCGAGAATGCGATAGCAGTATTATCGTAGGTGACTTTTATCGTGTTGCCCGACTCATAGTCGTACACATAATCCGTGTAATTTTTAATGCGATTGCGCGAAAGTGTCAGATTTCCCTGTAGCTGCCATTTGCTCGATGGTGCCCAGGTAATATCTGTTTCAATGCCGGCGCGGTAGCTTTCGTTAATGCTCTCGCGTACATATTCGCCTACATCGTTAATACTTCCGTTCAACACAAGTTGACGTGCGTAATCCATGAAATACAGATTGATACCACCGGTCACTTTATGTCCATTGTAACGGTAACCTGCTTCATAGTCTATCAGTTTTTCAGGTAATGGACGTGAATTAGATGTGGATGCCCGGTAATCATCGCGAACGGGTTCTTTTTGCCCAACAGATGCGGATAGATAAAAACGGTGCCATGTGCTGGGCAGATAAGTGATACCTGCTTTCGGATTAAAAAAAGTGAGCGGCACTACTGCAGGTAACGGATTGCCCTCGGCATCTTTTCCTGTGAAGGAATAATCAACATGTCGCAACTGCAAATCTCCGGTGAGGAACCATCTTGTGTTTACATTCCAGGTCGCTTTCGCATATACGTTGTAGTCATTTTTTTCTGCAACGTCGTTGTAATAACGGTAGGGTTCGTACGGAGTGATGTTATAATTCTGCCAGATTACTTCTCCGTAATGTTTTCCATCATAGGTCGAAGCTGTTCCGCCTGCGGTGAAATCCACTTTTTCAAATTGTCTTGCTATCGACCACGTGACGCCACGAAAGTCGTTATCCAGCCAGCGTTGGCGAATATAGGAAGGTTGAATATAAATACTGTCCGTCATGGAGTCGGGATCGAGTCCGCCGCCATCAATAATCGGTTCCTGAACATACTCTTCGTAGTAACCTTTTCCCTTGGTGTAAAAGAGAGCAGCGTTTAATAGCCAGTCGTTACCGAGTTCAGCGGAGTAGAGCAATTGGAAATAGTTTTGCCGGTAGTTGTCGGTCTGATTATTGTAATACTGCGGCTGTCCGTTGCGATCATAATACAAACCTGCCATGTTGAATGTGCGGTTGGTAGCAAGTGAATCTTCCGGTACGCCATACCATGATTGATACGTTTTTTCTTTGCCCGACATGATCACAGCGCGCAGCGATTGTTTTTTACCGTAGTAGCCACCCGACAGATAAATAGACTGCAGATCTGACGAAGCACGATCCATATAGCCGTCTGAATTTATCAAGGAAATACGACCATCCA
>JBEGUX010000231.1:0-4011 GCA_041178685.1 Bacteroidota bacterium | reverse complement strand
CATGACCTAATATTTCAAGATCTTCCTGTGCAAGGTGTTGCGTGTACCTGTTGGCGGTTTCAAGAATTTCTTTACGCTCTTCAGCATTTGTAAGTTTGATACCTGCTTGCAAGCACTGCTTAACTGCGGCGTCACATCCGATTCGCGAGAATATAAATGTAATAGCAGGCAATAAAGCCATTCGATCGAGTTTTTCGATAATCTCAGGTCGAGATAATTTGTTTAAATCATCTACCCAACGTGACTGCCGTGTATTTTTGTGCCTTACTTTACGTAAAGCTTCACTCTCTAACTTCAAAATCTCAGAATTTATCTGCCCAGGCTTAGTAAAGAGATCGATTAGTTTATTGCCAATAAGCACATGCTGATACAAAGGAATAGGTCTAACTTCACTGACGATAACATCGATGGTTCCTCGAACTTCTCCGAGCCATTCACCGAATTCTTCCGCATTTGAAACGGTCGCTGAAAGTGAAATAACTTGAACACTTTCCATCAAGTGAATCAGAACTTCTTCCCAAACGGCTCCTCTGAATTTATCGGCTAAGTAATGAACTTCATCCATCACCACAGAACCTAGATTTACAAGTGTATTGGAACCCTGATACAACATATTTCGAAGAACTTCAGTTGTCATTACCAATACTGGAGCTTCACTGTTTATGTTCGTATCGCCAGTTAACAATCCCACGTTCTCTGAGCCAAATTTATTCACAAATTCTTGATACTTTTGATTCGACAAAGCCTTAATCGGTGTTGTGTAAAAACATTTCTTACCTTGTTCAAGCGAGAGATATGCAGCAAATTCACCTACAACAGTTTTTCCTGCCCCTGTAGGTGCTGCCACAAGAACACCATGGCCATCTTCCACACTGTTGCACGCAGCAACTTGAAAATCATCAAAAGCAAAATCGAAGGATTCAACAAATTTCTGAGTAATAGGGTGATTGGAGCGCTTCTTTGCAGCGGTGAACTTATCTGCAGGACTAATTAGTTTTTCCATGTTAACCCAGCATTTGCTACACACTCTGCGCTTATGGGAAGAGCGCCAATTCTTTCACCATCAGCGTAAGCAATGGCACTCGAATTAATTCGAATCTTCTTAGTTCTAAAAATGCTCACCTCTGGATGATGAACATGTTTTCCTGAATAAACCTTGGGAAATACCTTTATGAATTCCAACTTCGATACCGGTTTCAAAACCATAACATCGAAGAGGCCGTCGGTTAGTGACGCATCAGGACAGACTCGCATCCCTCCCCCATAACTCGAACCATTACCCACTGCAATTAACATTGCTTCGGTACTTATTTTTCGATCATCCAATTCAATTTCAAAATGAGATGGTTTAAATAAGGGTAACTCAAGGGCGATTGCAAGATTGTATTTTGCGGGTCCAGTAGGCCACTTCAATGTATTGGCTTTCTCATTAACAACAGCGTCAAATCCAGATGAGAGTATTGCTCCGAACCATTCACCATCGACCATACCCAGATCGATGTGCGTTGGTGGCTCTGTGGTAATCCGGTTTAGTTGATACTCCAATTTATCTAATGGCCAGTTCAGCGCCCGAACAAAATCATTTCCTGTTCCAGCTGGTATCACAGCGAAAGCAATTTTTAGCGGAACTACTGATTGCAATACCAGATGAGCTAAACCATCTCCACCTACAGAAATCACACCGATGCAATCAGGATGAGCGTTCAAGAAGTTCTGTAAATCTCGGCTCACGCCTTCAGCAGAAATACCCGTGATTATTTGATACTTAAGATCATTTCTTGAAAAATATCCAGTAACCAATTTGCCAACTTCAGCTCCCCTGCCTCGTCCGGAAGTTGGATTTATAACTATGGCCCACAAGGAATTAGACACGATCGAGGTTCTTTTTATCTCTACGTTTATCATTGAGTAGAGCGAAAACACCGGAAGCAAAATACAAAGCTATGAGGGGAACTGCCAGGAATCCCATTGTTAATGGATCCGCTGTAGGTGTAAAGGCGGCAACAAACAAAACAATAGAAAATACCCAAATTCGCCACGGTTTCAGAATTGTTTGACCTCGTAAAAAGCCGATCAGATTCAAACTAATCAAAAAAACTGGCAATTCAAAGGCCAAACCAAAAAGAAGAATTATACGAAGAACAAAATCCAAATAGTCATCGAACTTAACAAGGTTATTAAGTGCTTCTGGAGTGAAACCAAAAAGAATCTTGACAGCAGCCGGCAATATTGAATACCCAAGAAATGCCCCAGCCGAGAAGAAAGGTGTTGCAGCTACTATAAAGAAAATGGAGTTACGTTTTTCCTTTTTATGCAAACCAGGTGCGATAAAGGCCCACAGTTGATAAAGCCATGCTGGTGCAGCAACTATAACTCCGGTGAGAAGAGCAACCTTGATTTGTAAATTAAGTGGTCCAAGGACTCCACTGATATACAGAGCTCCACAGTATTCATTTCCAGATTCTTGAGCTGCTCGTAAATCACAAACAGGGCTAGATAACTGAATGATTATGTCGTTGTAGAAAAACCAGCCGACAGTAGAGAAGACAAGGATTGCAATTGCGGAGCGCATAATCCTTTTGCGCAACTCGCGTAGATGGTCAAGCAAAGGCATGCGACCACCTGGAGAGGTCGACACTTAACTACTTCTCAGTGGACTCGTCGTTATCTGGCTTCTTGTCGTCCTGCTTCATCTCTTTTAATTCACTCTTGAAAATACGCATGCTCTTGCCTAGCGAACGAGCAGAATCAGGTAAACGCTTTGCGCCGAAAAGAACTAAAACAACGAGCAAGAGGATAAGAATGTGGCTAGGTTCGCGCAAAAACATGATTTCTCTCTTTCTACACAGGAAACTCTCCTGCAAACTTTATCTCAAATCGTCCTTGAATGCCTACCTTAACGGGTTAAAGGTAGAGCGCTAAGGCTCGATTGGCCCGCTTCGCTACCTCGCTTCGAAGATCAGTGGGCTGAGTTAACGTGGCTGCAGAATTTAAGCTGCAAAATGTGCGGATTATCCACTCATCGTTAAATGCTGTTGAATCAAATTCTTTGGAATCAGAATTTTCTGGTGGTATTTTCACATGAAAAATCTCTGACACCTTGCGAGAATTTGAAGATACTGTGAAAAAGAATTGACGCAGAACTTCGTTTTTCTCAGATAGATGCGAAACACTCTCTGACAAACCAGTCACGGTAGCTTCTCTTATTCGATCCAAACGGAACAAGCGAAAATCTTTCGATGTGTAGCAGAAGGAATCAAGATACTCATACCCATCAATAAACTGAAATCCGATCGGCTGGATTTCTCTGGTTGATTCAATATCTTTTGCGAATGAATGATACAAAATGGAAATGTTATGTTTGCTCTTCAGACCTTGCTCGAGAATAGAACGTACTTCGGAGTTAACATTTGAACTAATTGACATTGGAACAGGCACATTTGAAGAGGTAGATAAGCGTGACAATAAATCAGTAATCGCTTCAAAATGCGGGCTAGATGATGGGATAGATTCCAACAAAATGCTCAATCCTACGATCACCGTTGCAAGTTCTAAACTCGATAGTTTTCGAGGCTTGCTAAGTACTTCCGCGTTTCTAATTGAAACGAAACCTGTATCGAAAGATAAGTCGATAAGTTCCAATGGGGTGTATCCAGGCAAGCCACACATCCATAAAGTATTCAAATCATCTATAACTGTAGATTTATCAGTTTGAAAATCAGAAGCAATTTTCTCTAAAGACACACCTTGGTTCGTTGATAGATAAGGCACTAGATCTAATAGTCGTTCTACTTGATTTTGAGTAAATTTCTTAACCATGAAGCGCCGCCAAAGATTTCAGTGATTCAATTATTTTCAATTTAAGGGGTTCTGGTGAAATAACTTCCACATCATCTAGGTGCCACAAAATAAGGGCAAGCATCTCGCTTTCAGATTGAAAATTGATCTCTAAAACATCATGCTCTTCTTCAGATTTGATTAGTCGAGCAATATTCCTCAGCTGAGCGCCGC
>JBEGUX010000230.1:0-7253 GCA_041178685.1 Bacteroidota bacterium | reverse complement strand
ATCCAAACAATAAGTTACCTGTTTGATCCAATAAGTAAATATCAAAGTCGTGTTGCGCACCGGGCTGCTCGGCCAATGAATAGTAATTATCGTCCCATTGTAAAACAATAGTATAAGCTCCCGGATTAAGTGTTACTTGTTGTTGAATATCACCACCACCAAAATCATGGGCGAATCCGGTATAACCTGTTGGAGCTGCAATTGGATTGAACATGCCTTCATAGGAAGAGCTTCCGAAATTGCCGGCAGAAGTGAAGTAAGAAACACCGGCCGATTTTACGGAGTCAACCGCTTGTGAAACTAAACCATCTTTGAAATAAGGTTCAGTAATATATGTCACATCATCAACAATCACATCGCATCCTGCTTCAGCTAGTTCATAAATTCCTTCAGCAAAATCACCGGAACTAATAAATCCAGTTCGGAATGCCAGTTCAGATTTAGGTGCAAGATCATGTACGATTTGAAGCATCGCTCGACCTTCGTCTGTTTTTGTAGCATAGATATAATCTTTTACAACTTCAACAGGATATGGATTAGTGGTATTCGCTGCGTCACCGGGAAGATCTCCGTTGATGATATTAACTGCCGCTTGATTACCTGGAGCTTTATTATAGCTGTCGGAGATTACGCCAATTTTAATGCCTTCTCCATCCACTGCAAATAGTTTACGTGCTACAACAGCACGAATAGCTGAATCGCCTTGAGAGTTTACTAAACCTTGATTACTTACGGGAGGTGATAGTGGACGGATAAAATTGATTAGATTAAATCTTCCCGAAATAGGCTCTAATCTGCTTAGGTTAGCAATCGGAATTGTTCCTGAAATTACAAGTGACCCCTCACCATTATTAACAAGATCGGTCATGCCATAGTAAGGTTGTTGTAGTAGCGACAAAACGGTATCAAAAGTTGTTTCGTTAGATATAACTTCGATGCGGATTGTATTTCCAATTACGTTATAAATAGTGGAATCAATCGACGATGCATTTATATTTCCCGTCGTAGAGTCTACCGCCCCAAGAAGCGAGAACAATTCTGCGCCCAGCGATGATGTTACCTTTCCGCTATCAGGCGGTGTGATAGTGGCTTCAATACATTGGTAAGAGGTCAATATTGCTTGTGCCGTGTCAGAACAACCGTTGGCATCAGTGACATAATACGAATAAGTTCCCGCTTGCAGGTTGGTCGTATCTGCTCCACTAAATATATAAGGAGAAAAGCCGCCCTCAGCGGATAAACTAACTGTTCCTGTGGACGAAATACAAACTCCCTGGCTGTCCGGAGTTACTGATAAAACAAGCGGATTAGAAATTGTTATTTCCAAAACTATCGTGTCGCTTGTGCAGCCGAGTGAGTCGGATGTAAACAATGAGTAAGCTCCTGCAGCAAGTCCATTAAAAGTGCCTGTTGTATTTGAAATAACACCGTTTTGAGTAATTAAATTGAAATTGTATCCTGTGGGATAATTACTATCTGTGAATGGAGTTCCACCAAATGGAGTTGCAATCAAGATGCTGCCTGTGTCTTGTCCTGCACATGCCGGATTTATAACTTGTGCTTCACCCGAATAAATGGTAGGGGACAGTGATTGAATTAAGAAAGTGCCACCGGTAGGGCAATAACTACTATCCGTTATCAAGAAATTATAAGAGCCTGGAATGAGATTATTATTTGTAATAGAATAGCTGTTACTACCTAATGCATTGACGGTTCCTTCGTCGACAGGTCCGATTTCTATTATGCTAAATAACTGTGAGAAAATTCCATTGGCTCCGGAAATGGTAAGTGTAACGGAGCCTGTATCGCCATTGGAGCATGTAGTATTTGTAAAGGAAGAAATAGTTGCCTCAGGATGATAAACTGCTAAGTCGGCACCATTATCGGTTCCTATAATAAGAGGATCAGAGCTGTTTACTCTAATCCTGTATTGCGTTCCGGGAGGCGTTCCTGCAGGAATAGAACAACTGATGGAGTCTCCATTCCCTAACGACAAAGTAGAGGTTGCCAAAACTCCAATGGTAGTTGAATTGTTGAAGTCGCCGTAAGCATCACTTAATTCTACTGTAAATGTATTGCCCGTATTGACAGGAGTAGATGTAAAGGAGACGGAGAATGATGCGTTGTCAGGAATTCCCGCAACTCCACCGCCTAGCCCTGACATTATATCTCCGGCACAAAACCCGCTGATAGTTGTCTGTAAAATGGTTGAGATAGCCCCAACGCTGCAATTGCTATCCAATACAACTGCTTGTTGTGTAACGGCACAACCAACAGAGTCAACAACAGTGTAGCTGTAAGTGCCTGCGAACAGGTTAAGTGTATCTGAATAGTCGAAAGTGTAAGGCTGTACACCACCATTCACTTGCAAGGAAACAGTTGCGCCTTGTTGCGCAATGGTGCATATATATTGTGAATCTGGAACAACATCAAGAGATAATAGCGGATGATCTTGTAATACTGCACTTGCTGATGTCGTACATCCATTCGAGTCTGTAATCGTTATGAAATAACTTCCGCTTGCTAATTGATCGAAATTGCCTGTGAAGTTGGTTGCAATGACAGAAGCACCGGCTGAAATTGCATACTGATAGGTGATGGTGTCATTTAGTTGAGGGTTAGTATTAACATATGGTGTTCCTCCGGTAACTCCTGCAAAAACAATACTACCGTCCGCGCCACCATTGCAAAAAGGAGGTGTAGTTACTGGTGCCTGAAATTGAATGGCCGATGGTTGCGTGATAGCTGCCGTTGCGGTACTCGAGCAACCGTACGGATCCATTACAACTACGGTATAGTTGTTCGGTGCGGCATTCGTAATACTTGAAGTGGAAGATCCTGTTGGATTACCCGGCGACCAATAGTACGAATAGCCACCTGTTTGAACAGGGTTTGTTACCGTGACAGTTGCCGACCCATCTGTTAATCCAAAACAAGTTACATTGGAGATAGATGAAATGACCAGATTTGGTCCGCCAATAATTAAGTCTGAACCATTGTCAGCACCTACACTTAACGGGCTACTACCGTTTACACGAATACGGTAACCACCTCCTGATAGGATAGGATTAGGAATTGTACAATAAATTGAACCGGGAACTACCGAATAGCCGGTATCTGCCATTAATGAACCAATGATCTGCGATTGATTGAAGGAGCCTGACGGGTCGCTTAATTCAACAGTGAAAGTATTGCCAACGTTTGCATTCGGTGAGGTGAAGAAAACCGTAATTCCTTGACCCTGACAAAAATTTGTTCCTGTTACCGATGTGGTAATCTGACCGTAAACGTTAACGGAAAGCATCAATAGCGCAGCTATGATGAAATGGATACGTAATGCAGTTGTTTTCATGTATAAGTCTTTCTGATTCACTTTTGTGTTGAATTCGTTAAAGGAAAGGCAATAGCGAGGCTTCCCCGAATACGGAGACCTTATTGCAATATGTCGATAAAACGATGGAAATCCTTGTTTTACAAGGAGTTTCAATGCCGTTATTTGGCGAACTTACCCGGCGTATTGGTAAAGTAATTAATTCAGTAGGCGGCTTTTTTACCGCTAACTTCTAAAGTTCTCGTATTGTAGTGGAATTCCCACGTCCTGCTTTCGCATCAAAGCGATGACATCCTGTAAATCATCGATCTTTTTTCCGGTTACTCTTACCTGGTCATCCATGATAGCGGCTTGTACTTTAAGTCCGCTGTCTTTGATGATTTTTACAATCTTTTTTGCAGTGTCTTTATCAATACCTTGTTTTACTTTGATGTCTTTTTTAATCATATTACCGCTAGCATACAGTTCTTTTCCAAAATCAAGGCAAGAACTTTCCAGCTGTTGTTTAACCATCCGTGAAATGATAGCGCCTTCGACAGCTTTCAATCGCATATCATCTTCGGTAACGATATGAAGCGACATTGCTTTTTTATCCAGTTCAATGGTGGTTTTAGAGCCTGAAAAATCAAACCGGTTGAGTATCTCTTTGGTGGCTGTGTTAACGGCATTGTCGAGACGTTGCAAATCTGTTTTAGAAAGGATGTCAAAGGAGGGCATAGTGCAGTATTTAAGGTAAAATTACCAAAATTCATCGTCCTTAGTATTACTCAGCAGGATGTTATTTTATTGTTTGTTTTCTGACAATTGTACTACATTTTTAACGGCAAGTAACTGTATCTTAGCCAATATGAAAAAGTACATTTATCCCCTTACGTGCATCGTAATCGCACTTTGGACAACTATTTCTTCCGCGACTGCACAAGTACGTTTTGATCGAGTAGATTCGGTAGCAGCATTTATAGCTGGGCAACAGTTGTCCAATAGTTGGACGGGTGGGATCAATTTTCCAATGTTCAATTCCATCGATCTCGACGGAAACGGTGTTGATGATATGGTTTGTTATGATCGTGTCAATGCCAGACTGACTTGTTATGTAAACGATGGCTCGCCTTCATTAGCAGCATGGCACTATGCACCTCAAATGGCTGCGAGGTTTCCTGCATTGAATCGTTGGTTGCTGGTTTACGATTACAACTGTGATGGTAAAAAAGATCTATTTACATTGTCACCGCTCAATCCTGCCTGCATCGCCTGCTACCGAAACGATTTTTCAATAGCTAATGGATTACGATTTACATTGGTTGATCCAATTCTGGAGGAATCCTTTAGTACAACTACTTTCCCGATTTTTGCTTCGGGTGTTCTGATTCCTGCCGTGGATGACATCGATGGCGATGGCGACATGGATATTCTTGGTTACAATTCTATTCCTGACGGGCGTGTCATTTTTCACAAGAATGAATCTATGGAAACGTATGGTACATGCGACTCTCTCAAGTTCTCCTTCGCCAACTCTTGCTGGGGAAATTTTGCATTTCAGGTAGGCGGGGCTAATGAGGTCGGTTGTTTTAATTGTCCTTGTCGTACCAGTAGTGCGCCTTTTGCCAGCACCACACTAGAGCCGGTGGCTGAGCCTACACGCCGCGACGATACAGTTACCAGCATATTTGCGTTAGACTTGGATGGTGATCTCGATAAAGATCTTCTTGTGGGTGATATATCTGCATTAACCACTTTGATGGTGCGTAACGGTGGCAGTCCAACGGTAGCACTTATGGATTCACAGGACGTGAATTTTCCAGGATACGATACTCCGGCAGTCTTTAATGGATTTCATTACCATGCCTATGTTGATGTGGATAATGATGGTTTGAAAGACCTTATTGTTTCACCCAATGAATATGAAAATAAAGCTGCTCAATGGGTTTACAAGAACATCGGTACGGCAGCTGTTCCCAACTTCCATCGCATTTCAACTTCTTTCCTACAAGACGAAATGATTGACGTAGGAGAGAATGCAGCGCCTGTTGTAACAGATTATGATGGTGATGGTAAATCTGATATCGTTATTGCCGGAGCGGTTTACGATACAGCTACTTCGGGGTACAAAACTTCACTCACATTGTTCAGGAATATTGGATGGGCGAATGAGCCTGCATTTGATTTAGTAAATGGCGACATTGCCAACATTAGCACTTTGGGCTATAGTTCCACCATTTATCCTGCATTTGGTGATTTGGATAATGATGGCGATAAAGATTTATTGTTGGGAACCGAAGACGGAAAACTGCAGCATTTTGCAAATACAGCGACTGCAGGGAATTCTCCGAATTATATTTTATCCGCTGCTAACTATATGGGAATTGATGTTGGTAATAATTGTACTCCACAACTTATTGATTTGGATCGCGATGGAAAGCTTGATTTAGTTTGCGGAGAGAAAAATGGATTTCTGAATTTTTACAAAAATATTGGAACTGCTTCTGCTGCTTTCTTTGCAAATATTCCTTCACAAGATACACTGGGAGGAATCGTACTACAGGTTCCGGGCTATGCCGATGGTTATGCTGTTCCTTTCTTTTACGATAGTGCAGGTGTTTACCGGCTGGCAGCCTCTAATATGGATGGCAATGTGTATTTCTACGGAAACATCAACGGTAATATTCTTGGTAATTTCACACTTCTGGATTCGTTGTATCAGAATGCTGAATCTTCGCGTATCCGATTTAATGTATCAGTCGGAGGCGGGGATCTCAACAATGATGGCTTTGTAGATCTCGTAATAGGAGAATCTTCCGGCGGCGTATCACTATGGTATCAGCACTATGGTATTTCGTCTGTTGCCACACCGGATCTTGATGATTTTTCAGTAGTGCTATATCCTAATCCAGCAACGCAAGATTTTATTGTTGCTATGGATAATAAATTCGTCGCTGAAAATACGTTGATTGATCTGCTGGATGTTCAGGGCAGAATAATCAGTACTCAAAGAGTGAGCACTATCAAAACAAGATTGAATTCATCAGCATTGTCTGAAGGAGTATACTTCGTCCGCGTTTCTTCTAGTAAAAAAACTGTGACGAAAGTGATTTACGTGATTCACTAATTATTTTTCCGGATCGAATTTCATAGCGCCGGAGTTAAGACAATAACGTAATCCCGTGGGAGGTGGGCCGTCATTGAAGACGTGTCCTAAATGCGCTCCACATCGACCGCAAGTAATTTCCGTCCGAATCATGCCATGGCTCTTATCAAGCAATTCCTTCACGTTTTCTTTTTTAACGACTTGAAAAAAACTGGGCCAGCCACAACCGCTTTCAAATTTGGTGTCGGAAAGAAAAAGCGGTAGTCCGCAACATACGCAGGAGTAGGTTCCTTTCTCGTGGTTGTCCCAATATTCTCCTGTAAATGCACGTTCCGTTCCCTTTTCCTGTGTGATGTACCATTGATCAGGTGATAGACGTTTTTTTAGTTCCTCCTTAGAGGGAATTGGTTGATCACTCATAGTGGTGTCGTTTAGCGTAGTTGATTTTTCGTTTGTCGCAGATTGTCCACAGGCAATGGCAAATTGCACAGTCAGAATTAAGATTGGAAATAATTTGCAAGTCTTCATTGGATGTAACTCTAACGATCGTGGAGTAAATTTCTTGAAGTCTTAACAAGTTTTAACCTGTAAAAGTTATCACGTCAATAAATCACTTGGCCAGCAGTTCCGCAATTTGTCTTGCTTGCACCCTCAGCTCAGGCACTGCGGTGCTCTCCCAGCGATCGCCCTTTAGCAGAGAGCCCATGGCAAAAAGGTTTGGCGAAATGCTTCCGTTCTTGTTGATAGGATGGCAGTACTCATCACAACGGATTCCCATACCCAACAAATCGGGCGTAATCATTCCATCTTCGTACAATTGCTTGAAAAGCGGATCGT
>JBEGUX010000229.1:0-2555 GCA_041178685.1 Bacteroidota bacterium | reverse complement strand
TTTGGTAATCGCGTAGAGCTTTTTATTCATACAGATCCTTGTCTTCCAACTTCGTGTTCAATTTGCACGCTGCAAGATTGTTCCGAACGTAAATTTCCGTTTGAACAAAAAATGGATTGGAAGTTACCTTTACTATTGAAGAACAAGCCTCATTCGTTAGATTGATTGATGGAATTAGAGTGGATGAATACCGCTGACGGTTCAAGCACGCTCCGTTGGGTGCAACAGGATGAATGCTTCCATTCACGACATGGCGCCATTCAGGAATCCAAACATGTTTACATTGAATCCGGTCTACACTATTTCCTGAATACGTATCAGCCGCAATCACTTCGAATTTTTGAAATGGGATTTGGTACCGGGTTAAATGCGTTGCTAACGTATCAGTTTGTAAAGAAGCGTTCCGGAATTCAAATCGACTATCATGCCATAGACACTTTTCCGCTGCCTTTTTCCATCTGGAGCAAATTGAATTATCCGGAATCTTTACAAGAAGAAAATTTGATTGATATATTTTCAACCATGCATTCGGAGGTTTATTCCGAAGCTATTCTAATAGATGAAAATTTTAGATTAGTAAAAGAGCAGATCAATTTCCAATTATATCAACGGCAGACGCAATTCGATTTAATTTATTACGATGCATTTGGTCCGAGAGTGCAGCCGGAACTTTGGACAGAAGAAGTACTCAGCCTGGCAGTACAACTGCTCGAGGAAAATGGCGTGTTAGTTACCTATTGCGCTAAAGGAGCAGTCAAAAGAATTTTCAGGCAATTAGGTGCAGAAGTAACCTCATTGCCCGGTCCTCCGGGAAAACGGGAAATGATTCGCGTGAGTAAAAAGAAGAACTCTGACGTTCTGCTTTAGTGGTAACTTAATACCCCAGAATCTTAAGCATATTCTTTGCACTTTGTTCTTTAGCAAACAAGCGCGTGGTGATTTCTCCGTCTTCATCTCTATCGATGATGACATGCTTAGGAGCAGGTATCAAACAGTGCTGAATACCACCGTATCCACCAATACTCTCCTGATAAGCGCCGGTATGGAAAAAGCCAATGTAAAGCGGATCGCCCGGTGGCTTTTCCTCATTGGGAAGATAAACCTGATTTACATGCGACTCGTTATTATAATAATCATCACTATCGCACGTAATGCCACCAATGTTAACGCGGGTGTAATCTTTATTCCAGTGATTAATGGCCAGCAATATAAATTTCTGTTTAATTCCCCACGTATCCGGAAGTGTAGTGATAAATGAGCTGTCGATCATGTACCACGTTTCACTGTCGTTCTGTTGTTTGCTGTCAACAATAGAGTAGAGGGTAGCTCCGCTTTCTGCGACAGTAAAGCTTCCAAACTCAGAATAAATATTCGGCTCGTCAACACCCTGCGATTTACACGCCGACTTGATCTGACGAATAATTTGTTCCGCCATATATTCATAGTCGTAATCAAATCCTAACGAGTGACGTACCGGCCAGCCACCACCAATATCCAGTGAATCGAGCGTGGGACAGATTTTTTTCAGTTCGCAATAAACTGAAACGCATTTGTTCAGTTCACTCCAGTAATACGCGGTATCTTTAATTCCGGTGTTGATAAAGAAGTGCAACATCTTCAGTTGAAAGCGTGGATTCTTTTTCAGATGATCGCGGTAGTAGTCTACGATTTCATCGTAACGAATGCCTAATCGGGAGGTGTAGAATTCAAAATTAGGTTCCTCTTCGGCAGCAATACGAATACCGACTTTCACCTTTTTTCTTCCTTTGATTTTCTTCTCGTAATTAGCTAGTTCATTCTTGTTGTCAAGAATTGGAATGACATTTTCAAAGCCATCGTTGATCAGACCGGCGATTCCGTCGATGTACTGTGGACGTTTGAATCCGTTACAAATGATGTAAATGCTTTTATCAATTTTCTTATCGTTCAGCAAACTCCGGATGATAGGAATATCATAAGCAGAAGAAGTTTCCAGGTGAATGTCGTGTTTCAGCGCCTCGTGCAATACAAAGGAAAAGTGGGAACTTTTGGTACAATAGCAATAGGTATAACTGCCTTTATAATCCGATTTGGCAATAGCAACATTAAAAATCCGCTTAGCTTTTTTTATCTGGGACCCAATTTTGGGTAAATAGGAAATCTTCAGCGGTGTACCATACTGTTTAATGATTTCCATCAAATCGATACCGTAGAAGTGAAGTTGATTGTCGATGACCTCGAATCCTTCTTGAGGAAAGTAAAACGTCTGCTCGATCAGGTCACGGTAGGTGTTTTTCATCGTCTTATTTACGCGGTCTTTTGAGTACTTTTGTAAGGTGAGTGCCAATCCGGGTTAGCCGGATGGGTTTATTCTTGCGAAAGTAAGTAACTTACTTTGTACGTCAGCGTAACAACGGAAATTATTTGATTCGTTAAAGCATGAAAAAGATCCGGTTTATAGAGGTAAAATCAGAGATTGGGGCCGGCACCCGCGGTGCCAGCATGGGACCGGATGCTATCAAAGTCGCAGCTTTGGATTATGGAAGCAATCTTTTCAAAAAGATTGAGTCCATCGA
>JBEGUX010000228.1:0-2913 GCA_041178685.1 Bacteroidota bacterium | reverse complement strand
AATAAGATATTACCTAACACATCCTTCGGGGTGACAGACGAAGCCTATTTGTATGACATTAACAACAACACCTTCACTACCATATCCAATTTACCCACGCCAAGAAGCGGAATGGAAGTTGCTGAAATGGGCAATTCGGGCAAATTCATTTTCAGCGGTGGCCATACGGACTTATCCTCACCGTATGATGATGGAATTATTTACGATGCAAACCTTGCAGTGGGAATTTCTCAGAACCAATTTTCGAAGCAAACTCAACTATTCCCGAACCCTTGCCAAAACGAATTGAATTTTAGAGTTATTCCATCGAACAATGAAAATAATTATGTGGTTTACAATTCCTCCGGCCAAATTGTACTTTCCGGAGTGAGACAGTCCGATAAATTTTCAGTAAGAACAGATGAATTACCACAAGGATTTTATGTGATCTCCATCAATGGAACAACCCTGCAACGATTCCAGGTTGTTCGTTGAAGATCGAAAAACTGACTGCTGTTTTATTGCGGACCAGATAATTCAACAATAATTTTCTTTTCAGCAAAATCTGCCTTTTCACATAAAAAGCAAGTTAGCGAGCCAAAAACAATTGCTGCAGGAATAAATTACGAAAGTAATTAAAGCCGGCTGCTTCACCATTGACTTTTACTTTCTTGATATTTCAGCAATACATGCATCTCCGAAAAGAACAAAACTCTTTGGTCGAAAAATCAATCAATGCAATATTAAAGTCTCTTGGAAATTTAAGTATCTTGATCTGATTTAACCAGTTGTTTTACGGACAATAATGCTATTGCTCAGAAAATGATAATGCAATAAAGAACAAAATGTAATAGGTATTACTATTAATCTCCACCTTAAGCCGATCCTCCGAAATGACCATTCCTACCGAAACCACAATTAGTGTAATTATTCCCTGCTATAATGTTTCAAAACATATTGAAAAGGTCATCTGTACGCTTCCTTCATGGATCACCTATATTATAGCTGTTAATGATTACTCCACCGATGAGACTAAGAGTATACTAGAGCGGCTGGCTGTAGCGAATAATAAAATTATCGTGATTAATCATCCTGCCAATCAAGGTGTCGGTGGAGCGATGATAACCGGCTACAAGAAATCGCTTGAATTGAAAGCCAACATCACCATTAAAATAGACGGGGATGGACAAATGAATCCGGAAAACATCACGAGACTGATCCAACCATTAATCGATGGCAGCGCAGACTTCTCCAAGGGAAACCGCTTCCGCGATCTTAATGCATTAAAATCCATGCCTGTCTTGCGCCGGATCGGAAATTTAGGATTAAGTTTTCTAATCAAAGCTGCTTCCGGCTACTGGAATATTTTTGATCCCACGAACGGATTTACTGCTATTAAAAAAGAAACGCTGGAAGAAATCAACTTCACTCATCTTCATAAGCGTTACTATTTTGAGACCTCTATGATTTCGGAGTTGTACTTCTGCAATGCAGTGATCGCAGATGTGCCAATGAAGGCCCACTACGGCGATGAAGTGTCGGGGCTATCGCTGACGAAAACGCTCTTCGAGTTTCCACCGAAATTGTTCGTCACATTTATACGACGTATTGTCCTCAAGTATTTCTTGTTCGACTTCAATATCGGATCACTCTATATACTCTCCGGCATCCCGTTGTTTCTTTATGGCTTAGTTTTCGGTTTGCTGAAGTATGAAAAATATAATGCTATGGGAATCGGTGCACCAACCGGAACAGTCATCCTGCCTACACTACTCATCATTCTTGGATTTCAATTACTATTGTCAGGATTGGCTTTCGACGTAAATAATTATCCCAAAAAGCAATAACACGAAGAACTATTTTATCCTTTCAGCACCAACACGTCAGTATAGAATCAACTAATCAATTAGTAGCATAATAAACACTATGAATAAGTCTAACCAGCAGAAAAAAAAGACAGCCGAATCGAATAAAGGCAAAGGTCCAAATAAGCAAAACGGATTTGCCTTTTGGACCGGAATCATATCCATCGTATTGCTGGGAACGCTCATTTATTCTAATTCGTTTGACTGTTCATTTCAGTTCGACGACAAGCATAATATCACAGACAATACCGCTATCCGGGATCTTAGTAATATCAGGGCTATGTGGGAATTAGAGCATTCCCGTTTGGTGGGCTTTTATTCGTTTGCCCTTAATTACCATTTTGGAGAATTGAACGTTCGGGGATATCATATTGTGAATTTTTTCATCCATATCATCAATGCTATTCTAATATTCTGGACAACACGGCTCTTGTTCAGATCACCTGTTCTTAAAGACCAATCAATTGCGCGGCACCAATTAACTATCGCATGGCTAACGGCTATACTGTTCGTATCACATCCATTGGCCACCGGAGCTGTGACGTATATTGTTCAGCGGCTCGCTTCTCTCGTAGCCCTTTTTTATCTTCTTGCTATAGGCTTGTATCTCACAGCCCGGCTATCGGCATCTGTACGATCGTATGGCTATTATGCCTTAGCGGCCTTAGCGGCCTTATTGGCAATCCACACCAAGGAAAATGCCTACACACTACCTCTTGCCATCGTGCTTATTGAATTGTTTTTTCTCCAAACGAACAAGCTTTCATTGAACTGGAAATCCCCTCGGATAATCCTGGGCCTGCTTGGTGTTGTTGCATTTGTAACTATAGCACTTTCCACCTTTTCATTGGAAGTATTTAAACCCTTGCCGCCTTCTCAATATAATTCAGAGACCATCACTTCCTGGAATTATTTGCTCACACAATTGGGAGTAATCGTACGTTACATCCGGTTGCTCATTCTACCTTTTAATCAGACTATCGATTATGATATCCCGGTATCCCACAGTCTGCTTGAAACCTTCACCTTACTTAGCGGATTGTTCCTGTTGTCAATATTGTCAATGGCG
>JBEGUX010000227.1:0-5017 GCA_041178685.1 Bacteroidota bacterium | reverse complement strand
AGCTCGTCCGCTGATCTACGCCACTTATCTGACTTTACTGGATAAAGGCGATACTGTTGTTTTTCCTGTTCCTTCGTGGAACAATAACCATTACTGTCATCTGTCGCATGCTCATCCGGTTTTCGTTGAAACGAAACTGGAAAATAATTTTATGCCGACGGCCGACGAACTTCGTCCGCATCTTTCCAATGCAACACTTCTTGCGCTTTGCTCTCCACTAAATCCTACCGGAACTGTTTTTAGTAAAGAGCAACTTGAAGCTATCTGCGATCTGGTCATCGAGGAAAATAAACGACGTCAGCCTGGACAGAAGCCTCTCTATTTGATGTTCGATCAAATCTATTGGGTACTCACTTTTGGTGCATCGAAACATTTTGACCCCGTAAGTTTACGTCCGGAGCTTCGCGACTACACCATATTTGTTGATGGAATCTCCAAATCATTGGCAGCTACCGGACTTCGTGTGGGCTGGGCATTTGGTCCACAGCGTATAATGGATAAGATGAAAGCCATCCTTTCACACGTTGGTGCATGGGCACCAAAAGCTGAGCAAATTGCAACGGCGGACTACCTCAAGAACGATGCATCGATTGATCGATTCCTTTCATCGTTCAAACAAGAGATTGAAGAACGACTTGAAAAATTCTACCAGGGATTTCAGCAGTTAAAGAACCAGGGACATCCCGTTTCAGCAATTGCTCCACAAGCTGCCATCTATCTCACCGTTCAATTAGCACTTGTAGGTAAAAAAACTCACGACGGAAATATATTGCAAAATCAAAAAGCGGTTACTCAATATATTCTCGATAACGCCAAGTTAGCCATCGTTCCTTTCTCTGCGTTCGGCGCTAGCGATGAATCCACCTGGTACCGACTATCGGTTGGCACTTGCAATAAGCATGAAATCGACGACGTCTTCCAACAATTGGGTAGCGTACTGAATGCGTTGAAAGACTAATAACAGGCCATCCTTACTTTTTATTCACGAATACAAAGCATGAAGAATAACTATTGTGTAATTATGGCCGGCGGAATCGGAAGTCGTTTCTGGCCGATGAGCCGTAACAATTTCCCAAAGCAGTTTCTTGATATCCTTGGTACTGGAAAAACGTTAATCCAACAGACCTACCAGCGATTTCTTGAAGTATGTCCTAAGGAAAATATCTATATCGTTACCAACGAGAGTTACGTAGAACACGTTTATACACAATTACCGGACCTTCATCATAATCAGGTCTTGTCGGAACCGTTACGCAGAAATACTGCACCGTGTGTTGCCTATGCGGCTTCTAAAATATTTTCAATTAATCCTGAAGCTAATCTCATTGTAGCGCCTTCTGATCACGTCATTAAAGACGAACAGCGCTTTCGTGAAGCGGTTACTAAAGGGCTTGCATTTACGGCAACCGGCGAACATCTGTTAACCATCGGCATACAACCTAGTCGTCCGGATACCGGCTACGGCTACATTCAGTTTCAAGAGGACGATAAGAACGAAGATTTCAAGATATCACGCGTAAAAACCTTTACGGAAAAACCCAATCTTGAGATGGCTAAGTTTTTCCTCAAGAGTGGAGAATTCTTGTGGAATGCAGGCATTTTTCTATGGAAAGCGGATAGTATCTTGAAAGCATTCAAAGAATATCTTCCGGACATGCATCTTCTTTTTGAAGAGGGAAAAAATGTATATAACACTTCCGAGGAAGTTGATTTCATTAAAAAGGCTTACGAAAAATGTACGAACATCTCCATCGACTACGGCATTATGGAGAAAGCAAAAAATGTGTATGTGCTGAGTGCCGAATTCGGATGGAGTGATTTGGGCACATGGAAATCTTTGTACGAAGAGTTGCCCCACGACGAGTCCGGAAATGCAATGGCTGGTCAGAATATTCTTCTCGACAAAACTTCCAATTGCATCGTGAACTTGCCCAATGATAAACTGGCAGTAATTCAGGGGCTTGAAAATTACATCGTAGTGTATTCGGATAATGTACTGTTGATCTGCCCTAAAGATGATGAACAACAAGTCCGTAACCTTGTTAACGATGTGAAGATTAAAAAAGGTGATCGTTACGTGTAATTGTTTTTGCGCGTATTAACAAATCAGAACAAGACATAAAAAAAGCGGAACTTCTCGTTCCGCTTTTTTATTTTATACTTATGACCAATTACTTGATTTCACCTACCATTTCAGCAGGAATCACCCACTCATCAAATTGCTCTCCAGTGAGATGTCCTAGCTGAATAGCAGCTTCTTTCAATGTCAAACCTTGCTTGTGGGCGGTTTGCGCAATTTCAGCCGCTTTATAGTAGCCGATCTTTGTGTTCAAGGAAGTCACCAGCATCAACGAACCCATCAAATTCTTCTCAATGTTTTCGCGTAATGGCTCAATACCTTCGGCACATTTATCATTGAAAGAGACGCATACATCACCGATCAATCGCGCTGAGTGAAGGAAGTTATAAATCATCACCGGCTTGAACACATTCAATTCAAAATGACCGGTAGCACCGCCGATATTGATAGCAACATCGTTACCCAGCACTTGAGCAGCAACCATCGTCATAGCCTCGCATTGTGTCGGATTGACTTTTCCAGGCATGATAGAAGAACCCGGCTCATTATCGGGAATATGCAGCTCGCCGATACCACAACGGGGACCGGAAGCGAGCAAACGAATATCGTTGGCGATTTTCATTAAGGAGCAAGCGACCGTTTTCAATGCACCATGAGCTTCAACAATAGCATCATGCGCTGCCAATGCCTCAAATTTGTTTTCAGCAGTACGGAAAGGAAGTCCGGTAAGCTGAGCAATATGTTTGGCAACATTGACGTCGTATCCTTTCGGTGTATTGATGCCGGTTCCGACGGCTGTTCCGCCAAGTGCCAGCTCTGCAAGATGCGGCAATGTATGTTCAATTGCACGAAGTCCATGATCGAGCTGCGAAACGTAGCCTGAAATCTCTTGACCTAGCGTCAATGGCGTAGCATCCATAAGGTGTGTACGGCCAATCTTGACGATGTGCATATATTCCAGCGATTTTTTAGCCAGCGTGTCGCGCAATTTTTTGATGCCTGGAATCGTAACATGCATGAGCATACGATAGGCGGCAATGTGCATCGCTGTTGGAAATGTATCGTTGGATGACTGCGATTTGTTAACATCATCGTTTGGATGCACCGACTTCTTTTCATCGGTAAGTTGTCCGCCGGAAAGTACGTGTGCACGATAAGCGACCACTTCATTGACGTTCATGTTTGATTGCGTACCTGAGCCGGTCTGCCAGACTACCAATGGAAACTGATCATCGAGTTTTCCTTCAAGAATCTCATCACAAACTTTTCCAATGCTATCGCATGTTTCTTTCGATAAAACGCCTGCATCAAAGTTGGCGCGTGCAGCCGCTTTCTTCAAATAAGCAAACGCCTGCACAATCTCTTTGGGCATCTTATTGATATCCTGCGCGATTTTAAAATTTTCTATAGAGCGCTGCGTCTGTGCACCCCAATAAACATTTGCCGGAACCTCAACGATTCCCATGGTATCTTTTTCTTTCCGAAATTGCATGATCTAGGAATTTTCTATGTGTTAATGTAGAATTACACGAATTAATTTTTACTCATCTCCATCAGGAATCCCTTAATGAACTGATCGATATCGCCATCGAGGACAGCTTGCGTGTCGGAAGTTTCAATGTCCGTACGCAGATCTTTCACCAACTTATACGGATGCAGTACGTAGTTACGTATCTGCGATCCCCATTCGATTTTTTTCTTGGTTGCTTCTGCAGCAGCTTTAGCCTCGTTCTTCTTGCGCATCTCCAACTCATAGAGCTGCGACTTCAACATCATCATAGCGCGTTCGCGATTGCCTCCTTGTGAACGCTCCACCTGACAAACAACCACGATGCCGGTGGGAAGGTGAGTAATCTGAACTTTTGTCTCTACCTTATTTACGTTTTGTCCGCCGGCTCCTCCCGAACGAGAAGTTTGTATTTCAATATCCGCGTCCTTGATTTCGATATTAATGGTTTCATCAACTACGGGATAAGCAAATACAGAAGCGAAGGAAGTATGACGCCGTGCATTGGAATCGTAAGGCGAAATGCGCACTAAACGATGTACGCCACTTTCGCCTTTCAAATAGCCATACGCATAGTCGCCGTCGATCTGCAAAGAACATGATTTTATTCCGGCTGTATCACCCTCAGACAAGTCTAGCTCCGTGACTTTGTAGCCATGTTTTTCCGCCCACATGATGTACATACGCATCAACATGGAGGCCCAATCCTGACTTTCCGTACCGCCGGCACCTGAATTGATATTGATGATGGCACAAAGATGATCTTCTTCGGAACTCAACATGTTTTTGAATTCAAGATCTTCCAGCAAGTCGAGTGCCTGTTTGTAGTTGGCATCAACTTCCGTTTCTTCAATTTCACCTGCCTTGTAAAAATCAAACAGCACGGCAAGATCTTCGACAGCACCATCCACCTTTGAAAATGCTTCAGTCCAGTTTTTCTTTTGACGAATACCTTTCAATAATTTTTCGGCGGCTTTGGGATCGTCCCAGAAGCCGGGTGCATGAGATTGCTCTTCCTCTTGAGCGATGGCAGCTAGTTTACCATCGATGTCAAAGATGCCCCCTTAGCGCATCGGAGCGCCCCTTAAGTTCTTTCAATTGTTCGTTTGTCATAATGGCGCAAAGATAGGTAAAACAGTTGGCAGATTATTCTTGTTCGCCGATCACTTCCCAGACTAATTCCGCTTCAAATCCACGGGAAATAGCATAACGTGCAAGCTGTTGTTTAAAGGTAAAAGAGTTGCTTGCTATGGTTTTTGACGCTTTATCCGCGATAACCTTTTCCAGCATTTTTCGATAATCCTTATCAGAAATAGACGCAAGTGCTTTTCGAATGAGTGGTTCCGAAACTTGTTTAGCTTTGAGCGCCTGTTTGATTTTTACTTTTCCCCATTTTTTAATACGGAACTTACCACCTGCAAACGCCTCCG
>JBEGUX010000226.1:0-4782 GCA_041178685.1 Bacteroidota bacterium | reverse complement strand
ATCCGCTCCAGGGAAATACCAACGCCATGATGTGGAAGTGTCAGTGAAGGTGGAAAGGTCGGAGAAGTTGATACACTGATTCGAACATACCGTTTGCGTGGAGGAGGAGAAGTCAGCAACGGGTAATGGACAGGATTCAACGTTCAGATATAACGTCTTCCGTATGGAGTCAATTCCAAAGTCATTCTGAACAATCAACAACACATCGTATTGACCGGAAGTTGGGTAACAAATTCCGGTAGGGTTTTCCAGATTCGATGCAAGTACAGGAAATGCCCCCGGAAACTGCCAGGTCCAAGTCGTTGGATTATTTAACGAACGATCTGTAAAATCAATACAGCTTCTTTCGCAGAATACCGTGTCACTTGCGCTGAAATCGGCAACAGGCGGAACGCAGGAGGTAACTGTGATATAACCTGTTTTTACAACGGTGTCATTTCCGCTGCCACTATACGCAATCATCCTTACTGTATAGGTTCCCGGTGTTGAATAACAAATGTTGGCCGGCGTTTGACCGGTAGCTGTTCCGGGTGTTCCGCCAACAAACGTCCACGACCATGCTGAAGCACCTGATGTGATGGCGGTGAATCCGATGCAATCACCCACACAAGGTGTACTGTCGGATGCAATGAAATCCGAATTTCCAGGTGGCGGTACATTGATGAGTTGAATACTGTCAACTGCAAACGATGGATTAATGCCTGCACCTTGATTATCGTTTTGCCAGTAGAATCCAATTTTTACGTTGGGATTATTATCGGCTGTTGATGGCAAAGAGATCAAGCGACGCGTCCATGAACTTGCAGTACCGCAATTGAAAGTTACCGGCGGAAAATCCAGTTGTGACCATGTTGTTCCATCGTAGTAGTCTACGCGTGCAAAGTCTAACGACGTTTCACCATTCATAAAGTAATTAAACGTTAACTGAATGCTTGTTTTGTTGGAACAGTTAATCGTTGGACTTTCGGCACGGCGACTGGTTGTTACCAAATTATTCGGAGGGGCACCACCCGGATCGTACAAAGCACCGCAATCTCCTTGCGGACAAATTACGTTAGGTGCACCAGCTACAGTTCCTACGTGAAGAGTTCGATCAGTGTAGGTTGGATTGATCCAGCAACCTCCAACATTACAACTGTTATTGGAGAGGCCGGCTTCAGCTGCACTGATATACCACTGGTTGGCGAAGGTTTCGTTAGTCCCTACGTCGGTTACGCGCCAGGTGCCATTGCTTGTTGTCCAGCCATTTGCAACGTTCAACTGATCGCAAATACCAGCAGCAGTCTGACCAAAATCTTCTGTCCAGAATACTTGCGCATTCGACGAAAAAAAGGTCAGCAGGAAAAATACACTTAGAAGAAGTTTGTACATAGTCGTACCGAATCAATCGTTGACACCAGTCAACGTGGTTAGTTATGTCGGGCTTGAAAATACAACAAAATTCGTTTGTCCGACACGGTCAGGTAATACGGGAAACGAAACGGTATAGGTTGAAATCGGATTGATTTACTGCAGTTTGTAATTCCTGCAGCAAGGTGTTTTTGCTGATGTCCTTCATGCGACGCTGTTGAAGGATGCGGTATGCTTTTTCTACCAGTAAAAAAAGACGCTTTTCGTTAAAAGACGCAGCTTCGCGGTGAGCGATTACGGCATCAAGAAGTTCAGTTAACCCTTTTCCGGCCGAAGCGACTGTTTTTAATACCGGCACTTGCCAGCCGTTTGGTCTGGGATGTGCCACCAGTTGTTTAAGTGCAAACAGGAGCGCATCCGCACCTTCACGATCTGATTTGTTTACTACGAAAACGTCGGCTACTTCCATGATGCCCGACTTCATGGTTTGAATCTCATCGCCTGCTTCCGGAACTACAACCACTACTGTCGTATCTGCCAAGCCCGCAATCTCTATTTCAGATTGACCGACACCAACTGTTTCAACCAAAATGTAGTCGAAACGTCCGCAACGCAATACATCCACCAGTTCAATGACTTTTTCGGAAAGACCTCCAAGCGATCCGCGCGTCGCTACGGAACGGATAAATACATTTGGATCGATGAAATGTTCGGACATCCGCAGACGATCACCCAACAGTGATCCGTAGTTGAACGGCGAAGTTGGATCCACAGCGAGTACGGCGACCTTTTTGTTGGCAGCACTCAACACGCTGATCAAGGCGTTAATCAATGTGCTTTTTCCGGCTCCGGGAGGTCCGGTGAAACCGATCACCGGAATATTGGGCGAAGGTTGCAGGGATTCCAGCAGTTCTTCAGACCCATCAAGTCCATTTTCAACCCAGGTCAAAACGCGGGCCAACGACGGAATATCTCCATCGGAAAGGGCAGTTAAGGCGTATTTAAGTTCTACAACCACGTGGTACTGGATCAGTTGGTGTAAAGAAACGGAATTTGAACGATTCGGTTGCGTTTTACACTTCGAATATGATCAGAAAGAGCCTAAATCCCATATCCTTTAAATTATTGTATCGGAAACAATTAATCAGTCTATTTTTGCAGTTCGGCAGCAAGCCGATGTAGTAATTATGGTTCGTCTTTCGGCAGTCATCATCACGTTCAACGAAGAACGAAATATCGCCCGTTGCATCGATTCGTTGCAGGGTGTTGCTGATGAAATTGTCGTCGTTGATTCTTTTTCCGTCGACGCGACTCCGGAGATTTGCCAATCCAAAGGTGTGCATTTCATTTCGCATGCTTTTGAAGGATACATCGAGCAAAAGAATTTCGCATTGGATCAAGCTTCGTGCGACCATATCCTTTCTCTGGATGCCGATGAAGCATTATCCGACGAATTGCGTCAATCTATTCTTCGCGTGAAATCAGCATGGAACGAAGATGCCTATTCCATGAACCGGTTGACGAACTACTGCGGCACCTGGGTGCGCCACGGCGGCTGGTATCCTGACCGGAAAGTCCGCTTGTTTCGAAAGAATAGTGGACGATGGACGGGGATTAATCCGCACGATGAGTTTCGATTGGTGAGTGGTGGCCGGCAATCACATATTAAGGGCGATTTGCTACACTACAGTTACTACACGATTGATGATCACGAGCGACAGATTGATCGGTTTAGCGCTATCGGCGCGAAAGCACTCTTTGAAAAAGGTGTTCGTTCGAATGTGTTAAAGTTGATGTACAAACCCGCTGCGCGCTTCTTCCGTAATTACTTACTGAAAATGGGGTTTCTCGATGGAAAAACCGGCTGGATAATCGCTCGCAAAAGCACAAAAGCCGTTTACTGGAAATACCTGCGATTATATCAACTGCAGAAAGGGAAAGCGATATGAATGTCTTGCACGTGTCGACACCTTTTACATGGCGCGGAGGCGAGCAACAAGCCGCATATTTGTCTACGGCGCTACAACAACTGGGTGTCAAAAATCTGGTACTATGTCCATCGCGATCAGCACTTGCTCATCGACTAAATGGTACCGATGTCAACATCGCGCCTTATTTCAGCCGTGGATTTATGGGGCTTTCATTAGCACGAAGCATAGCAGCGATCTCTCGGATGCATCCTTTTGATGTTGTTCACACACACGATGCACATGCACACTCTTCGGCAGTGCTTGCAGCTTCCTTGTTTGCCATGGAAATACCGATTATCGTTAGCCGTCGTGTAGATTTCCCTGTTTCCAATTCCGTTTTTTCTAAATGGAAATACAATCACCCTGCCGTTCGCAAAATTATTTGCGTGAGTAATGCTATTCAGGAAATGACTGCGCCTGCAATTAAGAATTTATCCAAGATATGTGTTGTACATTCCGGCATAGACACTTCGCGATATCACGGTACAATTGAGGCAGCACCGCTCCGCGCTGAGCTGGGGCTTTCCCCGGATGCACCACTGATTGGAAATTTAAGTGCGTTAGCTGACCATAAAGATTATCCAACATTTCTCAATGTCGCCGAAGAAGTGATTAAGAAAATTCCCCAAGCACGTTTCGTCATCGCCGGCTCTGGTCCTGATGAAAGAATAATACGACAACTTATTCGTTCGAAAGGACTTGATCAACGGGTGTTTTTATTGGGTTTTAGAAATGATGTTCCTGAAGTAATGAAGTCGCTGGATGTGTTTCTTATAACATCAAAGACGGAAGGATTGGGAACTATTGTGTTGGAAGCATTCGCCGCCGGCGTTCCGGTGGTTGCAACAGCTGCCGGCGGAATTCCTGAATTGGTGGAAAACGAGGTCACAGGTTTATTGTCATCGGTAGGCGATGTTCATAGTATTTCAGAAAACGTAATGCGTGTTCTACAAAATACAACCGTTCGTAATGCGATGATTAACGCAGCTGCTCAAAAAGCAGAACAGTTTTCGTTTCGTATGACGGCAACAAAGACCTTAGAAGTTTACCGTCAGGTCTCGGGTAAACAAGATTAATTATCCGGTTTGCTTATTTTTTCCGGTAGTCGCGAGTACAATAGAAAAGAGATAAAGAGCGCGAAAAACGTTGCACCAGGTTGTGTTTCCAGGGTATCTTCTGTTAACATCGATACAACTGCAATGATCCAAAATCCGACGAAGAGCAGATCTCTGTTGTGATGTTTGCCGGTTATAGGAGTATAAATTACAAACAGAAAAATAATCAGACCGATAAAACCCAATGCTACTGTCGTAGACAAAAACTGATTGTGTGAACGCAAACGGTATTGAGGTAGCAATGAACTGTTGGTCTCCTGATAAGCCTGCTGGAATTCCTGATTCATGTCGCCGGTGCCCACACCCATCCACGCATGGTGACCTATAATATAACACGCCGTTTTCCA
>JBEGUX010000225.1:0-7841 GCA_041178685.1 Bacteroidota bacterium | reverse complement strand
TTAGGTACGTATTTCCTTACTGTTACAGATCCAACCAGTGGTTGTACTGCCTCAGACTCAGTTGTTGTAGAAGAAGGCCCATGTATTCTTCCATACTATGTACCATGTCCCGGCGGAAAGTTCTACGGAAAAATTGGTTGTGAACTCAGCTCACTCTATAACAACTATGTGGTAGGTTCTGATACGATTTCGGACATCTTCACCTTTGCAAGTGATTCAGTATTCATTGAAATTATTTCCATCGAAGGCTTTACACAGGATTTGAAAAACTTGATATATCAAGCACCTGGTTTTGGCTTAACGGACACTATTCCAAACGGACTGAATCCATTAATCATCACCGGAAAATATCCAATCGCCAACCTGATCAACCTCACTGTTCCTCCGGCTTCCAACTGGATTAACTACGTACGTCCCGTTTATCCTTCTTTGAATAATAGTGGTGTTGCGTTAACACAGGGCGACAAGGCTCAAGGTTCAGATAATACCCGTGAAGGTTTTGGCGTCGATGGTAGCGGAGTAAAGGTATGTGTGTTATCGGATAGTTATAATACTGTTTCAGGAAACAATGCTGCAATCGATATTTCGAATGGTGATCTACCCGGTTCAACCAATCCTGACGGCCGCACAACACCGGTTCAGGTCATTAAGGATTATCCGTACGGATCACGCACCGATGAAGGTCGTGCTATGTTACAGATTGTTCATGATGTTGCACCAGGTGCCGATCTCGGATTCCGTACCGGCGTGATTAGTGAAGGCGATCTTGCCCAAGGTGTTATCGAGTGTGCACAAAATGGTTGCGATGTAATCGTTGATGATATCACTTTCATCACTTCGCCATTCTTTCAGGATGGTGTGGTCTCTCAGGCCGTAGATTCTGTAACCTCCATGGGTGTTTCATACTTTACGGCTGCCGGTAACTTCGGTACCAAATCCTATGAGTCCGTATTTTCTCCAATGGTGGCTCCGTTGGGAATTGCAGGTCAGGCGCATGATTTTGGTAGCGGCGATAATCTACTGAGCGTATCGCTTCCTCCCGGAAATTATACGATCGTTCTGCAATGGCAGGATTCCATTTACTCATTGGGACAAACAGCTACAGGAACAGTGAACGATTTTGATATCTACCTGACGAATCGTTTCGGCACGCAGTATTTCGGTTTCAATCGTGATAACCTTGGCGGTGATCCACTGGAAGTTTTGCCATTTATCGTTCCTGGTACTTCAAACGTTCAGGCAAACATTTCTATTGTACGTGCTGTAGGCTCTCAAGCTGCGCGTTTCAAATTGATTGTATTCCGAGGAGAAATCATTTTCAACGAATATACTACAGGAGGTTCTACTATCGTTGGACAAGCTAATGCTTTAGGTGCTATCACCTTGGGCGCTTCCAACTACTTTAACACACCTGCATTCGGAACGAATCCTCCTCAGGTACAGAATTTTTCCTCTCGTGGCGGTTCGATTGTCAACGGTGCAGTTCGCAACAAACCGGATCTCGTTGCTCCGAATGGTGGTAATACAACGGTTCCTCTCGGTGGTCCGAACGTTGACGGCGATCTTTTCCCCAACTTCTTTGGAACCTCAGCTGCAGCGCCTCATGCAGCCGGAGTAGGAGCACTTCTTCGTCAAGGTAAAATGAAATTTTATGGCGTTGAATTGTTGCCTTCCGAAGTGAAGTCTATTCTCACCTCCACGGCGCTTGAAATGGGTACACCTGGTTATGACGTTGCAACTGGTGCAGGATTGCTACGTGCATTCGAAGCTATGGCAACATTTGCTGCTCCAACACCGGTGCTGGATTCACTGGTTGTTCCTGCAGGAGTAACGCCAGGAGCTAATTCCTTTACGGTTACTGTTGAAGGGGAGTATTTTACCACGCAATCGGTAGTCATTTTCAATGGCGATACGTTGCCTACCTCATTCCTTAATGGTAATCAACTAACAGCTACTGTTCCTCCTTTCTTTGGCAATTATCCGTTGTACGTTTATACTCCGCCAATTGTGCCGAATGTGAATGATGGTGGAACATCAGATAGCCTCTTTTTCTTTACTACCTCCAGGAAGCTGGTAGTTGTGACTGCTGATAGTAAGTCAAAACGCTTTGGTGAGCGTTTGCCCCAATTTACAGCTACAATCACAGTCGATGGAGTGCCTTTAGCTTCTTCCGGATATACGCTTGCTGATCTTGGTCTTAGCGCCTTGTCTTTCAATTCTTCGGCAAATAGCTTAAGCAATAGAGGAATATACTTTATCAGCCCTTCTGCAGTAATACCTGATAGTGGGTATACTACTCTTTTCAATTATCAGTTTGTTAACGGATTGCTACAAGTAAACAGGTTGCCGCTAGTTATTACTCCAAAAGATACTACAGTTACCTATGGCGATAAAGTGGAGATTAAAGACTTTATTTATGATTATGATGATAGTGGTATTGATTTAGTAGAACGTTCGGCATTCCTTCAGTCGTTGCAAGTCAGTCATCAGCAAGAAATAGCTGATGCAATTGCCCTTGTAAATGGACGCGCCATTGTTAACGGACGCGCAATCGTTAATGCAGATCTTGCCAATCTCAGTCTTCTTTCTACAGCACGAGCATTACTCAATGGCCGTGCCATAGTAAATGGTCGCGCTATTGTTAATGGTATCACCCAATACGATACAACACTTGTTGTTGACGTAGCTCCATCTTCTATCTTCTCCTATCAGGATAATCCTGACAGTGCTCAATTGGAATCGCCAGGACCACTAATTAATGGACGTGCTATTGTTAATGGACGTGCTATTGTTAATGGACGTGCTATCGTTAACGGACGTGCCATCGTTAACGGACGTGCGATTGTTAACAGTGAATCTCTGGAAGATAGTACCACCAGCAACAGCAATCTGGCTGTAATTATTGACGAAGCTGATGTTAATGCGCCTGCCGGTGACAGTTTAACGGACTATAAAGCTATCAGTATGATCACTGGACTTTATGCCGGAACGCACGCAATTGTACCTGCTGCATATGTAAGCGATAATTTCGATATCAGTTACGGCCTTGGCACGCTTACCATATTGCCAGAGACGCTTACGGTTACGGCTATTTCTACGCAATCTGTTTATGGTTCTGCACCAGCTTTCTCTGCATCTATTACCGGTTTTCAGTATGAAGATTCATTGGAAAGCGTATCTGCTAGCACTGTTGGCTTTACATTACAAGACGGATTATCACAACCTGTTTCAGGATTGCCATCTGTAGGAGCCTATACTATAATTCCTGGAGGTTTGGTGCTCGATACACCTTCAAATTATTTTGTTGTATATACTAATGGACAATTGACTGTTTCGAAGGCAACTTTAACAATAACAGCTGATGATTATTCCAAAACATATGGCGATATCAATCCGGTGTTAACGTTGTTCTATGGTGGATTCGTAAATGGTGACGATGCTGCTGATATCATTGCTCCTTCTATCAGTACTTTAGCAACTGCTACTTCTGATGCCGGTGTATATGCGATTACCTTATCAGGAGGAAGCGCCGATAACTATGATTTAGTATTGGTTAACGGCCAGCTGACTATCACGAAGGCATTACTCACTGCAACAGCCGATAATAAAACCAAGGTTTACGGTAGCTCCAACCCTACATTAACTATCTCTTATACTGGTTTTGTCAATGGTGACGGCTCTTCTGCTATAACGCCTCCGTCAATAAGTACCTCCGCAACAGCAACTTCGCCAGTGGGTACTTATCCTATTGTACTAACGGGTGGTTCGGCAACTAATTATCAGTTAGTGCTCGTCAATGGTGTGCTCACCGTAACTCCAGCTACGCTTACCGTAACTGCAGATACCAAATACATCAACCGTGGTGATCCACTGCCTACGTTCACATCCACTATTACCGGATTTGTGGGCAACGATCGTAATACCATTATTTCTGGCCCTACACATACGCTCAGTCCGGTTTACACAGGCTTGGCTGGTGTCTATACTATCATTCCGTCTAATCTTGTTCTTTCTTCTTCAAATTACCTGATTACTTATGTAAACGGAACATTCTATGTGAACCCAAAAGGACAAGGTGCGAAGAAAATCAAGCCTTCATTGATTTGTATTGACACATTGGTTAATCATCCTTCCGGATTTAATTATGTTGCTCGTTTTGCTTATCAGAATGATAATTCAACTGCGGTTTATATACCACTA
Organism: Bacteroidota bacterium; assembly: GCA_041178685.1. Classification (GTDB taxonomy): domain Bacteria; phylum Bacteroidota; class Bacteroidia; order AKYH767-A; family 2013-40CM-41-45; genus Pollutiaquabacter. Next base: position 3,641 of record JBEGUX010000225.1, on the reverse strand, counting down.
GGACCTGACAACAGGATTACGGCCCTCGGTTCATTTTCCGGAACGCCTCCAGTAGTTTTCGTTCCTGGCGGAGGCCAGTTTGAAATTTACTTTGATGGACTTAAGTTAACTTGGACAGTTCGTTCCTTCGAGGTGAATCAAAAGGCCTCTGTTGCTAGCGAGGCCAGTTCAACCTCCAATAAGTGCAACAGTGGAAATGCCCGTCTTTCATCCGATGTGCAGGATATTAATAATCCGCAGGAACTAGTGGTGGTTTACCCAAATCCATTCCGTGAGCGTTTGGTTATTCAATCCGATGCCTTCGCAATAAGTCCTGATCAGATTCAGGTTTATGACCTGATGGGTAAATTGTATGCTATACCATTTAGTACTCAACTCTCTGATGGTGTTGAATTGGATCTTCGTGAATTGTCTGCCGGACATTATATTTTACGTCTGAATAGTGCAGAGCGGCAAGAGATGTTCCATATTATCAAAGAGTAAACGCCGATTTTATTCCAAAATAGAACGGGGAACGCATTGTCGTTCCCCGTTCTATTTACGGTTCTTAATAAATTTTCTACCTTGCAGTGGTGTCTAACAGGCTGTTAAGTAGTTTAACTTGTAAGTTCGGATCAATTTTGAGGCCGGTACTTTTGAGCCTTTGTATTTCTTTTCAGGTAAAAGCGGGCAATGTTGATTCGTTGCAGCAATTGTTAAATCGGACAGGGCAGGATACTAATCGTGTAAAAATTTTACTGGATTTAAGTAAAGAAGCAATTGGCGACAATCCTGATCAATCAATGGCATATGCCGAGGATGCGAGAAAGTTGTCTGAAAAATTGGACTTTAAAAAAGGATTAGCTGCTGCATTCAAAGGCATTGGTCGTGCTTATTATACTAAAGGTGACTATGTTCAGACGTTGAATTACTGGAATCAGTCGTTGGCTGTATTTGAGCAGATCGGTGATAAAGCCGGTATTGCCAATATTCTAAGTAATCTAGGTGCGACCTATTTCAATCAAGGTGATGATGCAAAAGCACTGGATTATTATCTCCGCTCGCTTCGTATCGCTGAGGAATTACGAGATACCTTCAGGATTGTGACTTTGCGCAGCAATATTGGGGCTGTATATCAGAACAAAGATATCACCAAAGGCAAAGCACTGGAGTTTTTCAAAGCAGCATTACCGTTAGCAGAGGCGTTGCAGGATAATGGTATTTTAGGAACTGTTTACGTTAATCTTGGTGAAATATACTTGCACTATAACGTACTCGATACTGCACTTCTCTATTTTACAAAATCGCTGAAGACCAACGAAGGAACGCCGGATGTATCTTATTCGCTGATGAGTCTTGGGAAAGTCTACAAGCGAAAAGGTGACTTTGTTAATGCGATTAAATATGGCGAAGCTGCCTTTGAAGAGGCAGTGAATTTAGATTCGAAGAGTGATATCGCCATAGCTTTGGTTGCATTGGGTGAAACTTATGCTGCTTCCGGCGATGTTTCTCATGCGCTGGAGCGTTTTCATTCTGCTGAAAAACTTGCCGCAGAGATTGGTGCCGAGTATCAATTGAAAGGGGCTTACGAAGGATTGTCGGCAGCTTATGCTAAGTCAGGAAATTATGCAAAAGCGTTTTCTTATCAGGAGAAACTATTGGCTATCAAAGACACGCTTTTCAATTTAGATATCGAAAAAAAATTGGGGACACTACAGTTCAGCTTTGATATCGAAAAGAAGCAGAATGAAATAAACTTGCTGACTAAAGATCAGGAGTTGAAGCAAAAGGAAATCAGTCGTCAGAAACTCGTGCGCAACGGCTTTATCGGTGGATTTGCTATTATGCTCTTATTTGCCGGTGTGTTTCTATTGCAGCGTAACCGTATATCTAAAGAGAAAAAGCGCAGCGATGAATTGCTGTTAAACATTCTTCCGGAGGAAACTGCGGAAGAATTGAAGGCTACAGGAGCAGCCAAGGCCAAAGCGTTTGATATGGTAACAGTGATGTTCACCGATTTCAAGAACTTTACGCAAGCCAGTGAATTGCTTTCGCCGCAAGAGTTGGTGAATGAAATCAATTACTGTTACAGTGAATTCGATCGCATCATCATGCGATATGGTATTGAGAAAATTAAAACCATCGGAGATGCCTATATGTGTGCAGGTGGTTTGCCGGTCGTCAATACTACGCATCCTCAAGATGTTATCAAAGCCGGTATCGAAATGCAGCAGTTTATGAAGAAGCTGAAAGCAGAGCGGGAAGCGCAAGGTCAACCGTTCTTTGAATTACGTTTAGGAATTCATACAGGTCCGGTCGTAGCCGGAATTGTCGGTATCAAAAAGTTTGCCTACGATATCTGGGGTGATACGGTTAATACTGCATCGCGGATGGAGAGTAGTGGAGCCATCGGGAAAGTGAATATTTCTGGCCCTACGTACGAACTGGTAAAAGATCAATTTGAATGTACGTACCGTGGTAAAGTGCCTGCAAAAAACAAAGGCGAAATTGATATGTATTTCGTTGAGTCGCTGCTTTAATAGCTTTATGCAAGCAGCAGCTTTTTCACTTGCAGTAAATGCTCATTCTTTAATTGATCGCGTTTTTCAACGGATGTCTTGGTAAAATACTTGTGACTATTCAGGAAGTTGACTTGCAGGCGATTCCATTCCCGTTCAGTTTTTATCCTGCCGGTAGCCATTAATTCTTTGTATAGCGTTGTGCCGATTTCGAAAAAATCGTCACGTCCTAAATAGTCTAAGTCTGCATCACAAAGAATTTGCTCCAGCTTATTTTTCGGCTGCTGCGGATAGCGTGTCGCCATGATCATGCCGCAAATGATGGAAATTTCATCTCCTGAAAACCCAGCTGCAGGAAGTTCTTTTTTCGCCAACTCGCTACCTTTAACTTCATGGTTTTCCTCGCCAAAAATAAATCCGCTGTCGTGATACAAAGCGGCAGTCTTTAACATAACTAGTTCTTCCGCACTGACTCTTTCACTGTTGCCAATTTGCTCGGCTGCGTTGACAACATCAATAGTATGATGAACTCCATGGTAGAAAAGATTTTCCGGCAGCTCATTTTTTAGTCTGCGGATCATCGGTTCGTACAAGAGTAAGAAACGGTTCATGGCAATCGGATACTGCGTTAAAGTAAAGGTTTTTCTGTTTGTTCTGGAAAAGCGTTATTAATTACTTTTTCACGCAGAAGATCAATACTAAATGGCTTGATCATAAAGTCGTTCATACCAGCTGCCGTACACTCGTCTATTTCTTCCCTTGTAACATTGGCTGTCATAGCGCAAATTCTGATGTCACGTTTTACAGGATTCTCAAGTTGGCGGATATGACGTGTGGTTTGGTAGCCGTCCATGCCCGGCATCTGAATATCCATAAAGATGAACGTGTAATCATTCTGATTTAACATGTCCAGCGCTTCTTGTCCGCCGGGAGCAACGTCTACAATTAGTTCCGGATAAATATCGAGCAAGGTGTCAACGGCCACCATCTGGTTGAACTCGTTATCCTCTACGAGGAGCACGCGTTTTCCGGCCATGCTGATTGCCTTTTCGGTTCCCGATTCAGTTTTAGCCACCGGCTTGTCGCAAATGTAGTAGGGGATATTGAAGTAGAAATCAGAGCCCTCGCCGATCGTACTGCTAA
>JBEGUX010000224.1:0-4031 GCA_041178685.1 Bacteroidota bacterium | reverse complement strand
GCATATGGCACGTCCTGATCGCTTGGGCCCATATTGAAAGAGCCGGAAGGAATGTACACCATACCGTAAGGGTCTGGCTGAAACCATTTCTCGCGATTCAACACGCCTGTGAGTTCGCCTTTGTTAGAACTTCCACAACCTGCGAGCGCCAACGTCCCGAGGGAAAACAGAAACGTTAATTTCTTAATCCCAGTCATCATTCGATTCATTGTTTTTTGGTGATCTGAATACTCAACGAAATTTGCCGAATATTATTTAATTTATCTTGGATATGAAATGAATTCCCGATTTAAAACTACTTATCCCTTCAAAGATAATGGTTATCAACCAATTGAAAGGACAATAATTACAACATTCTTACATTACGATGGAAGGTACGTTTAACCACTTTGACCGGTTTGAAGCAATATCCCAACATAATCTCATGAGTACCAGAAGAATACGTCCTAATGGCAGATGTTGTCATGTCGTACGAATACCCTAAACGCAGATTTGGAACGATTTCCATTCCTGCCATCAAAACAATAGCATCCTGGAGGCGATACCCCGCCCCAACCCAGAAACGATTGTTAATGAATAAATTAGCGTTAAGATCGAGCTGCGTTGAAACGCCGTCCGATTTTACCAGCATTGCCGGCTTCAAGGTCATCGAAGGGGATAAATCCGCCGAATAACCTGCCATCAGCCAGTAGTGACGAGCGAGAGTAGACCTTACATTCTCATAATCAATATCGCCTTCGATCAAGTGCGTTGACGATAAGCCAACATAAAGCTTATCGGTATTATAATAAACGCCCAATCCGAGATCTAACACACCATCGCCAACAGATCCGGCAGGAATATTATTATCGTTGAGATCATTGTAAACAAACTTGGAACCATTAATGGATTGTTGGTGGTAGCCGGCATCGACACCAATGCCCAGGCGACCTGCGCCAAGATCCATGCGATAAGCGTAAGCTCCGCGGATATTCATATTGCTTTGCGCACCCAGCTGGTCAGAAGCATACACTGACAAACCAATGCCTCCTCGTAAAGCATCAACGGGCATGTCAAAAGAAAACATGGTAGATTTTGGTTCGCCACCAAAGCCGGTCCACTGATTACGATAAAGCAAACTGGCACAAATTGCGTCACTAGAACCCGCATAGCCAGGATTGACCGGCAAACGGCCGAACATGTGCTGACTGAATTGGGGATCCTGTTGCCCGGAAACGGCTGTCGATACAGCAATTCCTGCAAAAGCAATCCAAATGGCTAGTGAAAAGCGATTCACGAGTCTTCCTTCGTTTTTTAGCAAATTTTGACGTTCCCCAACGTATTGAGATGGTAAAGTAATGCATTTAAACAACTAAAAACAAACTTTTGTTGAGTAAATCCATTCGTTCACCCACCACGGGTTTCCGACAAAACTATTCTGCAGTTACACGAAGTCAAAGGCTAAAAAGTTTCTGCAATTCTGTGAAACCTTACATGTAACGATTAATTTTTTTCAGGACATCTTTTGAAACGCCTGCCACCATCTATCCGGCATCTCGTCGCGACAGGCTGTTTCGTAGTCCTTATAGGAACAAGGAATAAGATGATGGCGGTGGTATTGAGTTTTGTTGCCTACAACAGGAACTTCCATCCACCAACGTCCGCTTTTTTCGCTCTTGTAGAATACGATTTCTTGTTCCGCCTGCTTCATACTCACGCGGTATTTCAAAAATCCTGTTTTGCTCTTCAGTGGAACATCACGCTTACGGTTGTAGTAGCCTTCCATAAAATACCACAACATCTGAGCTGCAAGATGAGCTGTTTGTGAACGTACATCCAAAGCCGGATTCAATTCGTAGATACCCAAGGAGGTCAGCTTATCACTCATCCCGGCATAACGAACAATCTGACAAGCCTCCTCTCCATAAAATCCATTGGGTGTTGCATTACCATTACCAGGCGCATCGCTCTGACGAATAGCCGTCATATCGAACGATAATATATCAGCATTGCGAACGATGGGCTCAACTTCTTCCATGTCTTTACGCACATTTCCGAGCCTATAAGCATCAAAATACAACTTCTCCATCAACTCCACCTGATCAGTCCCCACAAAATAATTCTGATACCCAACATTGGAAAAATTGAATAAGAAATTGGGTTCCTGAATTACGATTTTACCTACATAACAATCGGACGACATCGGATCATCCATCTTACCAAGATTAAAGTGTGCATCGACCGCTACAATATTGACGGTTTCTTCGAGCTTTTGGTAAGCCATGTACTGTGCAAGCGTTAAGTCTTGGCTGCCACCGAGCACAACAGTCACAATACCGTTACGAAGTAATTCTACTGTAATAGCAGAAACGGCAGCGTAAGTGTCTCCCAGTGTTTCTCCAATACGGATATTACCGAGATCGACAATGTTATAGGAATAAGCAGCTTGTTTTAAGGAATAAAACAGTTCTCGAATTTGATCCGGAGCTTCACCACAGCCGGCATTTTTCACTGCACCGCGGTCATCACCCACTCCCAAAATAGCAATGTGGCAATCGGCGAGATCGGGAAACTCTCCCTTACGAAGATACTTCCGCACTACGTTACCCATCACATTTTTTTGTTCCGCGTAGCGGTCAAAACGTTCAGCATCCAGCGGCAACAAATAATCGATGATTTCCATGTAAATTTTTTATTCCCTGTAAAATTAATTCTGCCAACATGCACTTGCTTTCTACTCCAATTCTTTAATCAACAAAATCGATGTGAACAGTAGGTATAAAAAAGAAAAGCTGTCCCGAGGGACAGCTTTTCGTAGGTAATCATAGTAAATTACTTTTTCTTAACGGCAGACTTTTTAGTGGCCGCTTTTTTTGCGGGCGCCTTCTTGACAGAAGCTTTCTTGGTAGCGGCTTTTTTTGGAGCTGCCACTTTTGCTACTTTTTTCGGAGCCGCCTGTTTTTCTGCAGCTTTCTTTGCAACAGGTTTCTTTGCCGCTGCCTTTTTAAATGGCGCAGGAGATTCAGCAGCGGCTTTTTTTCCAAAACGTCCAAAACGTCCACGAGCAGGTGTGTCCGGTGTGTTGGCAGCCAACTCAACAATTTCATTGAAGGTATAACTCTTTGGATCGCGGTCTTTAGCTATTCGCAAATTACGTCCTTTATAGGAAATGTACGGCCCCCAACGCCCATTTAAAATCTGCACTTCCTCGTCTTCGGCAAAGGTTTTGATAATTCGCTCGGCCAACTGCTTGCGTTTTTCATGGATCAGTTCCACTGCGCGATCGTAGGTTACGGTATAAGGATCGTCCTCCTTCTTCAGACTGACGAAGGAATCTCCCAGACGAATGTAAGGACCAAAACGTCCGACGGAAATAACAACATCCTTCTCTTCAAACTGACCAACGGTGCGCGGCAACTTAAACAGATCCAAAGCTTCTTCAAACGTGATAGTGTCCAGTCGCTGGTCATTTCGCAACTTGGAGTAGCGAGGCTTGTCGGTTTCGTCTTGTGCACCAATTTGAGCCATCGGACCAAAGCGACCTACACGGACTAATAGTGTGAGTCCGCTAACAGGATCTTTACCAAGAATTCTTTCGCCGGTAACGCGCTCAGAATCCTTTTCGGTAGACTTAACATTTTTATGGAACGGCAGGTAGAACTCTTTCAGCATTTTCTGCCATTTCAGTTCGCCATTTGCAATGTCATCGAACTCCTTTTCTACAAAAGCTGTGAAGTTGAAATCAAGAATGTCTTTAAAATATTGTACCAGAAAATCGGTGACAAGCATCCCGATATCCGTAGGAAATAATTTATTCTTATCCGCGCCAGTGATTTCCGTTTTGACTTCTGGACGCAACTTGTCGTCCTTCAACATGATAACGTGATACGAACGCTCTTTACCCATGCGCTCTTCTTTTACAACATAACCGCGCTTTTGGACAGTCGAAATAGTTGGAGCATAAGTAGAAGGGCGGCCTATGCCGAGCTCTTCCAGCTTTTTCACCAATGCAGCTTCAGTAAAACGGGAAGGCGGATGCGTGTAGCGCTCTG